>JAFDWA010000328.1 GCA_018268735.1 Actinomycetota bacterium
AGACCGACACGCTGACCCTTGCGGATGAGCTGACCGCCCACCTCGGCGTCGTCCATCGCGGTGCGCTGGAACATCTGCACCGGCGTCCCGTAGCGGACGACCTCGTCGGCCATGGTCGCGGGACGCTCGGCCTTGTATCGCTCCCAGAGCTCCGGGTTGTCGAAGAACGCCTGCATCCCGTGGCTGATCGCGTTGCGGGTGGTCTCGTTGCCGGCCACGGCCAGGATGAGCACGAAGAACGCGAACTCCTCGGTGCTGAGCACCTCGTCGTCGGCGGCGACGACGAGCCGCGTGACGATGTCGTCCCGCGGATGCGCTGCACGGTCGTCTCCCATGAGCGTCGCGTACCCGAGGATCTCCGCTGCAGCGACCGCCGGATCGACGTCGTAGTCGGGGTCGTCGTAGGCCATCATCTGGTTCGACCAGTCGAAGATCTTCCGTCGGTCCTCCTGTGGGAACCCGACCAGCTCGGCGATCGCCTGCAGCGGCAGCTCGCACGCGATGTCGGTCACGAAGTCGCCGGTGCCCTTGTCCCGGGCCTGCTCGACGATCTGCCTCGCCCACCCGCCGAGGAGCTCCTCGAGCCGGGCGACACCTCGCGGCGTGAACACGCCCCGGGCGACGACGCCGCGGACGCGGGTGTGCCGCGGCTCGTCCATGTTCAGCATCATGTGCTTCTGGATCTCACGCTCCTGGTAGCCCACGGTCTTGCCGTCGAAGCGCACGATCGCCGTGTTCTCCTCGCTCGACCAGCCGCTGCGGGCGCACGAGACCGTCTTGACGTCGGCGTGCCGGGACAGGACCCAGAGGCCACCGTCGTCGAAGCTGGAGTCCTCCTGGGTCTGCTCGTTCCAGAACACCGGCGCCGACGCCCGGAGCCATGCGTACTCCTCGAGCGGAACGCCGGCGGCGTAGATGTCCGGGTTCGTCAGGTCGTAGCCGGCGGGTACGGGAACGGGCATCGGAGACCTCCACATCAACCCGCGACCGTGCTGCACGTCGCGGTGCCCGAATCTTCTACCACACTCTAGAAAATCGAATCTGACGGTGTGTCAGAAGCAACACGGCACGCCGGATCCCACGCGGGACGCTCAACCGCCGGCAACGAGCTCGTCGCGAAGGACCCTGGCAGCGGAGTGCTCGACGTCGCGCGTCGCTGTCAGCAGCACGAGCCCCCCGTCGTCCGCCAGGTCCCGCAGGTGCACCAGCGCGTTCGACGCGGGCGGCTCGGCGAGCTCCACCCGGTAGCGCTGCACGAACTCGTCCCAGCGGTCGACGTCGTGGCTGTACCACTTCCGCAGCTCGGTGCTGGGCGCAGCGTCGCGCAGCCACTCGTCCCACGGCTCGGAGGCCTTCGAGATCCCCCGCGGCCACAGACGGTCGACGAGGACCTTGTGACCGACGAGCTCCTCGTGCTCGTAGACCCTGTGCAGCTCGACACGACGTTGCTGCTCGGGACGATGCTCCGAAACCATGGCCGTCACTCCGGGTCGTAGGTCCAGTCGGGTCGCTTCCTCCAGTACGACTCGTCGTAGGTCGCACACCCACCGACGAGGTCGAGCAGCTTCGGGATGGGGCGTTCGTCGGTCTGGGGGCAGCGCTGCTGCTCGATGTGGTCGACGAACTCCTCTGGGAACGCCCGCAGCACGCTGCTGACGAGGTCGCGCTCCTCCACGGCGAGGTAGCAGCGGTTGCCGTCGGCGACGCGTTCGAGCCACTGACCGATCGCCTCGATGTCGGCATCGCTTCCTGCACCGGTCTCGATCCGCTCCAGGTGCTCGGTGATCGCACCGGATCCGAGCTTGCACGGCAGGCACTGGCCGCACGACTCGATCGCGAGGAACCGCGAGAGCCGGTAGGCGGCGTCCACCATGCACGCGGTGTCGTCGTAGACGATGAACCCCGCCGAGCCCATCCCGCTGTCGATGCCGGCGAAGCCTTCGTAGCTGACCGGGACGTCGAGCTGCGCTGCGCTCACGACGGGGTTGGCGACGCCGGAGAAGACCGCCTTGACGCACCGCCCGGGACGCACCCCGCTGCCGACCGCGTCGATGACGGCTCGGAGAGGTGTTCCCATCTCGACCTCGCCGACGTCGGGTGCGATGACGTCACCGACGACGGTCGCCACGATCGTGCCGGGAGACTCGTCGGTGCCCATGGAGCGGAACCAGTCGGCGCCGCGGGCGAGGATGTGCGGCACGTTCGACAGCGTCTCGACGTTGTTGACGAGCGTCGGGTTCGGCTCGTCGGTGGTTCGCACCACGCCTCCGTGCGGGCCGGCTTCCCAGCCCTCCTGCGGCTCTGCAGCGAAGAGCCCGTGCACGTAGGGCGGGAACCAGCGTGGCAGCGGCGGCTTCCCCTCGATCACCTCGAGCATCGCCTTCTCCTCGCCGAAGAGGTACTCGTCGGGCCCGGCGACGATGTTCACGGTGCAGTCGGTGCAGATGCCGGCGGACTGGAAGTCCTGCACCGCAGAGGTGACGAGCGCGATCTCACGGGTGAACCCCGACTTCAGGCAGATGTAGGCCTCGTCGGCACCGATGGCGAACGCCGCGATGATCACGCCCTCGACGAGCTGGTACGGGTTCGCACGCAGCAGCGCCCGATCCTTGAAGGTCCCGGGCTCCCCCTCCGACCCGTTGCACACGAGGTAGCGGCGTGCTCCCCGCTGCGACGCGATCCCGGCCCACTTCTTCCCGGTCGGGAACCCTCCACCACCTCGTCCGCGCAGTCCCGACGCAGCGACGAGGTCGATCGTCGCGTCGGGTCCGATGCGTTGCGCCGCCTAGATGCCACGACCACCGGC
>JAFDWA010000329.1 GCA_018268735.1 Actinomycetota bacterium
CGACCGGGACGGCCTGGCCGTCCTTGCCACAGGTCCCCGGCGAACCCATCGCGAAGTCGTTGCCGACCGCGTCGATGTTCGCGAGCACCGCCGGACCGTTGCCGATCAGGTTGCCCTCACGCAACGGCTCGGTGATCCGGCCGTCCTCGATCAGGTACGCCTCGGTCATCCCGAACACGAAGTCGCCCGTTGCGGTGTTCACCTGACCGCCGCCGAGATGCGCGACGTACACCCCCGAGGGCGTGTCGGCGACGATCTCATCGGGTTCAGCGTCGCCGCCCAGGAGGTACGTGTTGGTCATCCGAACCATCGGCAGGTGCTGGTAGCTCTGGCGACGACCGTTGCCGCTCGATCGACGGCCTTCCTTGCGTGCCCGCAGACCGTCCCACATGTAGTCGACGAGCACGCCGTCCTGGATGAGCACGTTGCGCTGCGCGACCCGGCCCTCGTCATCGATGGCGAAGCACCCCCACTCGCCGCCCATGGTCCCGTCGTCGACGAGGGTGACCAGCGGCGACGCGACCTGTTCGCCGACCCGTCCCGCGAACACCGATGCGCCCTTCGCGACCAGGTCGGCCTCGAGTCCGTGCCCGCACGCCTCGTGGAACATCACGCCGCCGCCGCCGGGGCCGATGACGACGGTCATCTCACCGGAGGGCGCCGGTCGAGCGGCCAGCTTCGTCAACGCCCGCTGCGCCGCGCAGTCGGCGAGGTCCGCGACGTCGTAGCGATCGAAGAGCTCGAAGCCGACGGTGTGACCGACCGACTCACGACCTGTCTGCATCCCGGTGTCACCGCTCGCGACGCAGCTCACCGAGAACAGCGTCCTGACCTGGTCGTCCGCGGCGAGGATCCCGTCGCTGTTCGCGACGAGGATCCGACGCCGTGAGTCCGCGTAGCGAGCCGCGACCTGGGTGATCGCGGCACCCGCAGACCTCGCCGCCTCGTCCGCGACGAGCAGCAGATCCACCTTGCGCGCCTTGGCGACCTCGCCCGGCATGATCGACACGACGTTCGGCGAGCCCGCCTCCACCATGTCGAGGTCGACCGCTCGCGTGCCCTCACCGGTGCTGCGGGAGGCTGCAGCAGCTGCACGCGCCGCCGCGATCAGGCCCGCCTCGGAGAGATCCGAGGTGTGAGCGAACCCGGTGGAGTCGCCCACGACGACGCGGACACCTGCGCCGCGGTCACGTCCGGAGGTCAGCTCCTCGACCCGACCGTCGTCGAGCGACGCAGAGGACGCCCGCTTGTCCTCCACGAACACCTCGGCGAAGTCCGCGCCTCGGGAGAGGCCGGCGTCGAGGACCCGACGGACGGTCAGCTCGTCCAGCAGCGCATCGCCCGGTCGAGATAGCTGCTCGGTGGTCACGGCGTCTCCAGTCGCTGCGGGAAGGATCCCCGGTCGGTCCAGGATGCCGCAGGACCACCCTTGTGGACCGGACGGGTTGGGGGCCCTCGGGTCGGTTGCTTATCGTATCGACCGTGTCCATCCGCACCGGCCTGTCCGCCGCCGTCGACCTGCTCGTCACCGATGCCGACACCGCGTTGGCGATGCGCTCCGGTGCGGTGCCGGTGCTCGCGACCCCGAGGATCCTCGCCCTGGTCGAGGAGGCCGCCATGCAGGCGATCGACGGCCACCTCGACACGGGCGCGTCGAGCGTCGGCATGCGGGTCCAGCTCGAGCACATCGCCCCGACCGCTGTCGGAAGGACAGTCCGAGCGGAGGCGAACCTCGAGAAGGTCGAGGGCCGCAAGCTGCTCTTCCGCGTCTCGGCGCGCGACGACCACGGCCTCGTCGCCGCCGGCAAGGTGACCCGAGTCGTCGTCGACGTGGACCGGTTCATGGAGAAGGCCCGCTAGGACCTCCACCGCCAGACCCCCAGCCGCCCGGCCGGAGGGCGCCACCGGTAGCGTTGGCCCGGTCATGGACGCCGATCCCCTCCCAGCGGAGGACCCTCCTGGCTCGGAGGACCGCGGAGCCGTCGACGACGGACGGCAGGCCGAGCTGCGACGGATCGAGCAGTCGGAGATCGGCGACCCCGAGCGGCCGCCTGCGATGCCCCGCAACGACGTGCGGCGCACCCTGCTTCGCCTCGCCGGCAGCCTCGTCCTGCTCGGCATCCTGTTCCTGCGCCTGCCGGAGGTGTCGCTCTCCCAGCTGTTCCCGAGCCCGACGACCGCGACCTGGGTGTGGATCGCCGTCGCCGTCGCCGTCCACCTCGTCGCGTACGTGCTCCAGAACCTCCGGTGGGCCACCGTGTCGGACACGCTCGGGATCCCGCTCCCGTTCCGTCGCCTGTTCGGCCACCTGCTCGCCGGTGAGTTCGTGTCCAACGCGCTGCCGACCTCGTTCGGCGGCGACGTCGTGCGGGTCATGCGCCAGGGCAGCGACGTCGGCGACTACGCCGACTCGTTCGCATCGACCGGACTGGAACGGCTCACCGGCTGGTTGGTCCTCCCCGTGCTCTCGGCAGTCGGGCTGCTGGCCGTGCCTGCGTACCGCACCCTCGGCACCGCGACCACCGTGGCGGTCCTCGTCGACGCGGTCACGTTGGTCGCCCTGATCGTGATCCTCGTGCTCGCCGGACACCCTCGTGGCGCGGGTCGGCTCGTCGGTCGCGAAGGGTGGCGTCGCTATCTGGGTGCGGTGCACCTCGGGATCGTCGCGTTCCGGGGACACCTGGGGGCCGCTGCCAAGGTGATCCTCGCAGGTGTCGGGTTCCAGTTCCTGCAGTGCGTGTGCGTGTGGTGTGCCGCCCGGGCACTGCGGATCGAT
>JAFDWA010000032.1 GCA_018268735.1 Actinomycetota bacterium
GCCAGCTTCAGGTCTTCGCGGCCGACGCGGTTGATCGACCACACTCCCCACGCCGCACCGGCCGCAGCGACCAGCGCGACCGCTGCAGCGACGGCGACCGATCCGATCAGCAGCCGCCTGGGCCACCGCTTCTTCGGCGTGCTGGGACGGGTCCGGTCGCGACGCACGACGCGGGGCGCGTCCGACGTGGCGTCGTTGCGCTCGGCGGAGCGGCGGGGGGGACGAGGGGTCCGGTCGGTCACGGAGATCTTGGGGCCGAGGCGCGACCTGTGGGTCGCGGCCGTGCGCGAGAGACGGTACTCGTCACCCAGGTCGTGACCGTGGCAACCCCGAGGACGCCCTCAGAAGGGCCTCAGGACGGCGACGGCGGCTTGGGCTCCCGCGGCAGCCCGAGGACCTTCTCGCCGACGATGTTGCGCTGGATCTGGCTGGTGCCGCCCCAGATCGTCTCGGAGCGCGAGAAGAAGAACGACGACATCATCGGGCTGACCGGGTAGGCGGCACGACCCTCGCCCCGCAGCGCAGCGGGCCACGACCCGGGGCCTGCTGTGGACAGCATCGCCTCGGCACCCCAGATGTCGAGCGCGAGCTCCATCGCTGCCTTGTGGGTCTCGGACCAGAACATCTTGTTGGTGGCACCGAGGGTCGCGACGCCCATGTCCCGCTTGCCGGTGACCGTCGCCGTCAGCGACCGCAGGCCGTTGATCCGCATGATCTGGACCTTCGTGTAGTACTCCATCAGCCGCTGGCGGATCAGCGGGTCCGAGATCGCACCGTTCTCCGTCGCCTTGTCGACCATCAGCCGGTACTCCTCGGCGAATCGCCGATAGCCGGTCGTCGCCGACATGCCGCGCTCGAAGCCCAG
The DNA here is from genome assembly GCA_018268735.1 of Actinomycetota bacterium. Classification (GTDB taxonomy): domain Bacteria; phylum Actinomycetota; class Acidimicrobiia; order Acidimicrobiales; family Microtrichaceae; genus Dermatobacter. The sequence goes on from JAFDWA010000032.1 coordinate 866, forward strand.
CGTGTCGTTCGCGACCTTCCAGCCGTTGTTGACGCCGCCGACGACGTTGTCGATCGGGCACCGGGCGTCGGTGAAGAACACCTCGTTGAACTCGGCGGTGCCATCGGGTTGCACGATGCCGCGCACCTCGATGCCGGGCTGGTCCATCGGCACGAGCAGGTACGAGATGCCCGCCTGCTTCTTGACGTCCGGGTCGGTCCGGGCGAGCACGAAGCAGTAGTCGGCGAACTGCGCCTGGGTCGTCCAGACCTTCTGACCGTTGATCACCCACTCGTCGCCGTCGGCCACCGCCGTCGTCTTGAGCGACGCGAGGTCGGAACCGGAGTCGGGTTCGGAGAACCCCTGGCACCAGCGCATCGAGCCGTCGAGGATCCTCGGCAGGAAGTGCTTCTTCTGCTCCTCGGTGCCGTTCATGAGGATGGTCGGACCGACGAGCGTGTCGCCGAAGAAGTCGGCGCGCATCGGTGCCCTCGCACGGGCGAACTCCTCGGCGAGCACCACGCCCTCCATCGTGGAGAGCCCCTTGCCGCCGTACTCCGCGGGCCACGTCGCGCAGATCCAACCACCGTCGAAGAGCTGCTTCGTCCACTCCTCGTTGAACGCGGCCTTCTGCTCCGGGGTCATCTCGAACCCGTCGTCGAACCAGCCGTCCGGGAGGTTCGCCTCCAGCCAGGCACGGATCTCCGTGCGGAACTGCTCGGCCTCCGGGGGGTAGGTCAGGTCCATGCCGACAGTCTTGACCCATCGGTCAAGTTCCGCCAGCCGGACCCCGAACGAGATCCCATGGCCATCCGCGCCACCGGCGGCGCGCCGAGCGATCCGAATCAGCCCTGACCGTCCGCGACTCGGGGAGCGCGCAGTAGATTCCGCCGCATGTCGGACGGGGATGCCACGGCGGGCCGGAGCAACGACGCAGCGGAGGGCCCGGTGACCGACCTCGGGGAGCGCATCGCCGCGACCGTGTCCACCCGCTGGACCAACCAGTGGGCCGAGCTCAAGGCCGAGGTGGTCGACACCGGCCTGTGCACCGGCTGCGCTGCATGCGTGGTCGCGTGTCCCCACGACGTGCTCGGCTACGACCACGTCTCCGGCGGCTACCACCCGTACCACCTCGAGGACGAGCTCGGACCCGACGACTGCATCCACGGCCAGAAGGGCTGCACCGCCTGCACCCGGGCGTGCGCACGGTTCCGGCTGTGGGAGGGACAGGCCGACGACCACCTGTTCGGACGGCTGCGACGCCCCGACGAGGTCGCCGGCATCTACCACGACGTGCTGCTCACCCGGGCCAGCGACGACGCCGTCAACGCCGCGGGCCAGGACGGCGGACTGGTGTCGGCCATCCTCTTGTGGGCGCTCGAGCACGACTACATCGACGCCGCACTCGTGTCGTACCTCGAGTCCGGCGAGGGCGGGGCGGGCAGCTCGTGGCGACCCAGGCCGGGGGTGGCGTCGACGCCGGAGCAGATCCTGGCCGCTGCGGGCAGCCGCTACACGTACTCGGCCAACACCCTCGCCCTCGACGAGGCGATCGAGTCGGGGTTCTCCCGCCTGGCGCTGGTCGGCATGAGCTGCCAGTCCTCGGCGCCGCCGGTCATGTGGTCGCGCAAGGTCGGCAAGATCTCCAAGCCGATCGTGTTCAACCTGGGGCTCCTGTGCTCCAAGACCTTCGACGACGCCATCTTCGAGGAGCTGTTCTGGACGAAGTACGGCCTCGCCCGCCAGCACATGGTGAAGATGAACATCAAGGGCGTGTTCCAGATCTGGATGGACGACGGCGCCTACCACGAGATCAACCTCAAGGAGTGCCACGCCTGGACCCGCGAAGGGTGCCTGTTCTGCCCTGACTTCGCCGCCGAGCACGCCGACATCTCCTGCGGCGGCATCGGTGAGAGCTCCGACTGGACCCTGACGATCGTGCGCACCGACCTCGGCCGGGAGATCATCTCGAGGATGCTCGACCAGGGCGTCATCGAGTCCCGCCCCGGCGACTCCGACCCGGCAGCGATCGCGCTCATGCGCAAGCTGGCGGAGAAGTCCCGGGCGCGGTGGCCGACCACGGCGGAGCCGGCGGTTCGGGTCGGTCTCCCGGACCCGAAGATCAAGGCGACGCGCTGAGTCCGGTCCGGAAGGCCAGATCGCTGACGCGGCCGGCGGCAACCGGTCCTGTGATCCGTCCGGGGAGCAGTTCGGCCGCCCCGTCGGTCGGACGGCTCAGCGGGTCTTCTTGCAGCTGTCGATCACGGCCTGGATGTTCTTCGGCACCTTGATGTCGCCGGCCTGCTCCTTGGCCTGCTGCTCCTCGAACGCCTTCGCGTCGTCGAAGCTGACCTTCTCGACGAGCCCCTTGTAGACGCACTGGCAGTAGTTGGCGGGTGCGCGCGGCCCGCCGGCAGCGTCATCGGGGATCGTCGTCTGCTCGTGGCAGCCGAACATGAAGTTGTCCTTGTACGTCTGGTCGTAGCTCGTCGGCTGCAACTGCTGACCACACGCCGCAGCGAACAGGACGAGGGACGCGACGACCGTTCCGAGGAGCAACGGGCGGAGGGGTCGGGAACGCACAGGAACACACCTTCGGGGGAGAGCAGGGCCGCTCCACCGTAGTCAACGCTGCGACCGCCTCACATCTCGTGCTGCGCCGGGACGTCCGCGTGCCGATCCGCCGACGCCCGATGCCCGCATCCGACCGGCCGGGCACCCGCAAGCCGCGTCGATCTCAAGCGACGGTGAGGTCGATCGAGCGGAGCGGGTCGATGTCGAACATCGTGCCCGCCACCCGACCCAGCGTGGAGGGGTCGGTCGCCGCGAGGCACGGCGCGACCGGAGCCGGCACCGAACGCACCGCCAGCGCTCCCCAGAGGCCCTTGCGCCCCCTGGGCACATCGGTCACCGCACCGAGGTGCTCGTCGAGCCAGTGGGTCCCAACTCCGATGGTGCACGGTGCAGCGGCCATGACAGCTCTTCGGCACGCCGGAGCCCGAAGCTGAGAGCCATTCGACCCAAACGTGGGAGAAACAGGTCGAACGGCCCACCAGCCCGACGCCCGACGGGCTCGCCCTCGCTGCGACAGACTCTCCTGGTGGCCCAGATGCTGTGCCCGATCCTGGTGGGTCGCCACGAAGAGACCGCCTTGCTCGATGCGGCGCTCCACCGCTTGCAGAGCGGACACGGCTCGTTCGTGTCGGTGTCAGGACCTGCCGGCATCGGGAAGTCACGCCTCCTGCGCGAGCTGGTCGAGCGCTCACGTCGGCTCGGGTTCGTGGTCGTGACCGGTCGAGCTGTGCCACCGACGGTCGTCGCTCCGTACCGGCCGATCGTCGAGGCGCTGCTCCAGATGCTCCGCGACCGGCACGCACCGACCGATCGCGAGCTGCCGGGTTGGACCGGACACCTCGCCGGCATCCTGCCCGGAGTGCTGGGCGAAGGTCCCGCACCCGATGCCGAACAGCAGAGCTCGCTCACGCTCCGCGCCGAGGCCCTCCTCCAGATGCTCCGCCGCTCTGCCGGCGCCGGAGCGGTCATGGTGCTCGAGGACCTGCACTGGGCGGATCCCGAGACCCTGGCGATCGTCGAGTACCTGGCTGACCACGTCGCCGACGAGGCCCTCGTGGTCGCCGTCACGATCCGCTCCGAGACCCCGTCGACCGCCCTCGCGCTCGACCGGCGGCTGCGGGCCCGACCGAACGTCATCCGCCTCGAACTGGGCCAGCTCGACCGGGCAGCAACTGATGAGATGATCGACGCCTGCGTCGGCGCACCCACGGAGTCGAGACGGGCGTGGATACGCGATGTCAGCGAGGGGGTGCCGCTGCTGGTCGAAGATCTGCTCAGCTCGCCCGGGTTGCCGTGCTCGATCACCGAGTCGGTCCTGGAGCGTGTCGAGGAGCTCGACGACGACGAGCGCACCGCGATCCAGATCGCCGCCGTGCTGGGGCACCACTTCGACTGGGATCTCCTGGCGGCGACGACCGGACTGCCGTCGGAGCAGCTGGCCGCCAGGCTGACACGAGCGGTCGAGCTGCTCCTGGTCACGACCGACGGCGACGAGGTGTGCTTCCGCCATGCGGTGACGCGCGAAGCCGTGCTCTCGACGATGCTCCCGCCCCGCCGCCGCACGCACGCGGCCGCGCTGCTGGCAGCGCTCGATGCGAGCGGACGCAACCAGGACGGGAAGCTGCGCGAGCTGACCGCCGACCTCGCCGAACAGGCCGGAGAGCTCGAGCGGGCGGGAGCGCTTCTCCTCGGTTCGGGACAGGCAGCCGTCCACCTCGGGGCCCTCGACACCGGCATCGATGCGCTGCATCGAGCGCTCGGGCTGCTGTCCGAACCGCCAGACCGTCGCTCAGCACAGCTCAGCCTCCTCGAAGCCCTGGCCCTCGCCGGTCGCGTCGACGAGGCAGTCGAGATGGGCCGTGCCCTCCTCATCCACCTCGACGGCGGCCCCTCGACGGTCCCGATGCGAACAGAGATCCACCTCCGCCTCGCCCAGGCCGCTGCGGCAGCGACGAGATGGAAGATGGCGAAGGAGCACCTTCGAGAAGTTCCCGCCGACGGGATCTCGAACTCCGTCGCGGTGGCCGGCGAGGTGGCCGTGCTGTCGGCGCAGATCGCCCTCGCGGAGGATGATGTCGCGCTGGCGCGACGGTGTGCCGCGACCGCCCTCGACCTCGACGGGCTCGAACCCGAGGTGCGGTGTCGAGCGCTCGAGGTGGTCGGCCGCAGCGAGCGACTGACCGACATCCGGGCGGCAGAGGAGGCCTTCGAGGCGTCGCTCACCATCGCGGAGCGACTCGACCTTGCGATGTCGCGACTGCGAGCGCTCCATGAGCTCGGCACCATCGACCTGTTCGACCACGTGGGCTTCGAACGGCTCGCCGAGGCCCGTCGACTCGCCGAGGAGATGGGAGCACTCAGCACCGTCGCGACCCTGGACCTCCAGCTCTCGGCATGTTGGACGGCCCGTTGGGACCCGGACCGCTGCGATCTCCACGCGATGTCGGCCCTCCAGATCGCGCGTCGACTCGGTCTCGAGCAGGTCCGGGCGAAGGCCCTCGCCATGCTGACAGGCAGCGCCAGCATGCGGGCCGATCACGACGCGACCGCCCGGCTGGCGTCGCAGACGATCGCCGCAGCTCCCGACGACCCCATGCTCGAGGGCTTCACCCTGACGTCGCTGGCGCTCTGCGAACTGCTCGGCGGCGACGTCGAGGGTGCTGTCGCGGCCTACGAGGACGGGATGGGTCTGCTGGCGCGCCTACCGCACGCCGAACCCGCCACCAACCGCTCGTTGTGGCCACTGCTCCTCGCGAGGTCAGCCGACCCTCGGGCCGCCGATGCGATCGATGAGGCGCGCCGGCTCGGTGTCACCGCGTTCGCCCCCAACCGAGGTCTGGTGCTCTACGCAGAGGCCGTCCTCGCTGGACGGTCAGGTGATCGCGGTCGAGCCGAGCGGATCGCGGCGACCGCCGATTCGACGTTCCAGCACGCCGAGGTCTGGGGAGCACTCGCGCGACTGCTCGCCAGCGGCCCCGCTCGAACCGACCGCTGGGGCACCCCGCTGGTGTGGCACGCCGAGGCGACCGAGATCCTCGCTGAGCGGGGGCTCGAGAAGGTCTCGCAACCGACGGGTGCCTCCGACCCCAACCCGTGGACCGGTGACAGGATCACCGACCGCGAGGCCGACGTGCTGCGGCTGGTCGGCGACGGCCTCACCAACAAGGAGATCGCCCGACAGCTCCGCATCTCCCCGAGGACGGTCGAGAAGCACGTCGAGCACCTGCTGCAGAAGACCGGATCCACCTCACGCACCCAGCTCGCCCTCTACGTGACGAGGTCCACGTAGGTCCGACTCCGCACTACGTGCCATCCCCGATGCGGTGACGCCGCATCGTGACCGACACTCCTGTCGAGTGCACGAGAACGGAGCTCCAGATGATCCAGATCAAGCCCATCGACACACCCGACGAGGACGTCACCTTCGAACACGGCAAGGTCGAGATCGTCCACCTGGACGGCATCAGCATCGCTCGGGCGACGTTCCAACCCGGATGGCGGTGGTCCGAGGACGCCAAGCCCCGCGTCGGGACCGACTCCTGCCAGATGCGACACAACAGCTACGTGGTGTCCGGGAGGTTCCGTGTCCGGACCGACGACGGCGAGGAGCGGGAGCTCGGACCTGGCGACGCGCACGTGGTCGGCCCCGGCCACGACGCATGGGTCGTCGGCGACGAGCCCTGCGTCACCATCGACTTCATCCCACCGACCGCCGAGGTGGAGGCCAGCCGTCCGTGAGCCGGAGCTGGATGTTCCTCGGGGTCGCAGTCGACATCCTCACGGATCCGACGGCTCCGATCTCGGTCGCGGAGCTCGAGTTGCCCGAAGGCGCATCGCCGCCGCTGCACGTCCATGCCGACCTCGACGACAGCTTCTACGTGCTCGAGGGGCGGATGGTCATCCGCTGCGGCAACGACGTGACCCTTGCAGAAGCCGGCTCATGGGTGCAGTTCCCGAGCCGTGTCCCTCACACGTTCCGGGTCCTGGACGGACCAGCACGGGTGCTCGCCACCCACGCGAACGATTCGTTCATGTCGCTGGTCACAGACGTCGGATCGCCTCGGGGAGATGGAGACCATCCGACGACGGGCGAAGGGCCACCGCGAGCGGAGCTCGACCGAGTCCTGGCCGGCCACGGGATCGTGAACGTCGGTGCCCCGATGGAGGAGGGTGAGGCACGTGAGCTGCTCGGCACCCTGACGACCGCGTGAGGTCAGCAACCGCGTGAGGTCAGCAACCGCGTGACCTCCGACGGCGCTGCGGTCCACCCCGGACGCGCAGCCGATGACCCCATGGCGTTCAGAGGCCGGCGAGCACCCGCGTCCGGGCGAACACGTCGTCGAGCATCTCCTCGGTGAGGCGGCCGGTGAAGGTGTTCTGCTGGCTCACGTGGTAGCTCCCGACGAGCATCCGACCGTCCGGCAGACCGACCTCGACGCCGTGGCCGAACTTCGGCCGCGGCCGCAACGACCCGCCTCCGAAGATCCGAAGTGCCTCGCCGAACCCGAACCCGCCGAGCGCCACGACGACCCGGATGGAGCGCAGCAGCTCGACCTCGGCATCGAGCCACGGCCGGCAGTTGTCGCGCTCGACCGTCGTCGGCTTGTTCGCCGGCGGCGCGCACTTCACCGGTGCGGTGATGTAGACGCCGGTGAGCTCGAGGCCGTCATCACGTGACACCGACGTCGGCTGGTTGGCGAACCCGACCCGGTGCAGCGACGCGTACAGGAAGTCGCCGGAGCGGTCGCCGGTGAACATCCGCCCGGTCCGGTTCGCACCGTGCGCGGCGGGTGCCAGCCCGACGATCAGCACCCGGGCGTCGGGATCGCCGAAGCCCGGGACCGGCCGACCCCAGTACTCCTCGTCACGGAACGCGGCGCGCTTCTCGCGTGCGACCTGCTCACGCCAGGCCACCAGCCGCGGACACCGACGACACTCGACGATCTCGGCGGCGAGCGCCTGCAGTGCGTCCACGGGCCGAGCATAGGATCCAGTCGATGCCAGCCCGCTCCCGCACCCGAGCCGCCCCCGCCACGACGGTCCTGCTCGTCCGCCACGGCCGAACGTCGACCACCGGTTCGGTGCTGCCCGGTCGCGCTCGGGGACTGCACCTGTCAGACGACGGCAGGGCCCAGGCCGACCACGCCGCTGCACGGATCGCAGCGCTGTCGGTCGATGCCGTGTACGCCTCGCCGCTCGAACGGACCCGTGAGACGGCGGCGCCGATCGCCCGGGCGACCGGCCGCCGCGTGCGCAACGCCGCGGGACTCCTCGAGTGCGACTTCGGCGACTGGACCGGCGCCAAGCTGTCGAAGCTGCGTTCGCTCGACGCGTGGCGCGACGTCCAGTCCACGCCGTCGACGTTCCGCTTCCCTGGCGGCGAGTCGTTCGCCGAGATGCAGCTGCGGATGTGGAACGAGCTCACGCGACTCGTCGCGGTGCATCAGGGCACCACGATCGTCGCGGTGTCGCACGCTGATCCGATCAAGGCAGCCGTCGCGATGGCGACGGGCGTGCACCTCGACCTGTTCCAGCGGATCGTCGTCTCCCCCTGCTCGATCACCGCGCTGTCGTTCACCGGCACCGGCCCGATCGTGCTCGCGGTCAACTCGACCGGCGACGACCTCACCGGCCTGGCACCGTCGTGACCGGCCGCTCGTTCCACTTCGACGCGGTCGACGCGCTGGTGCCCGGGACCGTCGGCGAACCAGGGTCGCGCATCTTCTACCTGCAGGCGCGTCGGGGCAACGAGGTCGTGTCGCTGCGGCTCGAGAAGGAGCAGGTCGGCATGCTCGGCCAGTACCTCGGGCAGCTCGCCCAGGCGATGGGCGCGGCTGAACCCGAGCGTGACATCGCCGGCCTCATCGAGCCCGTCACCGCCGAGTGGGTCGTCGGATCGCTCGCCGTGGGGGTCGACGAGGATGCCGGGCTCATCTTCGTCACCGCCGAGGAGCTCGTCGTCGACGACTTCGACGAGGAGACCTTCGACCCCGACGACTTCGACGACGACGACATCGACGAGCTGCTCGAGTCGGACCCGGACGCGGCCGAAGCGCACTTCACGTTGCGTCTCGGCCAGGCCGTCGCGTTCGCGGAGACCGCCATGGACCTGGTCCGGGCCGGACGTCCGCCGTGTCAGCTCTGCGGCCGACCGATCGGCGCCGAGGGCCACGCCTGTCCCCGGTGGAACTGATCCCGACGTGAGCGGTCCCGACGACGGCGACGACGGGTTCGTCGACGACGCGACGCTTCGTCCCGACGACCCCGGAGTGCTCGACCTGCTCCGGGGCGGCGACGTCGAGGTGCTCGGAACCATGCCGTGGTCGTCCAACGCGACGTTCCTCGTGCAGGTGACCGACGGCGAGGAGCACGTCCCGGCCGTCTACAAGCCCGAGCGCGGCGAGCGACCGCTGTGGGACTTCCCGTGCGGGCTGTGGCGACGCGAGGTGGCCGCGTCGGTGCTGTCGGAGCACCTCGGCTTCGACCTGGTCCCCGCGACGGTGGCCCGCCACGACGCCCCGCTCGGCACCGGTTCGCTGCAGCTGTTCGTGCCGGCCCGCTTCGACGAGCACTACTTCACGTTGCGCGACATCCCGTCACTCGGGTCGTCGCTGCGCCGGCTGTGCGCCTTCGACATCGTCGCCAACTCGGCGGACCGCAAGGCCGGCCACTGCCTCATCGACGGCGACGACCACCTCTGGGCGATCGACAACGGCCTCAGCTTCCATGCCGAGCTCAAGGTGCGGACCGTCGTGTGGGACTTCGCCGGCGAGCCGGTCCCCGACGACGTGGCGGACCGACTGGGCGAGCTCCTGGATGCGCCGCTGCCGGAGCACCTCGTCGAGCTCCTCGAACCCGACGAGCTCGACGCGCTCCGGAGTCGGACGGCCGCGCTGCTCGGTGCCGGGCGGTTCCCACACGACCCGACCGGCCGACGCGTCCCATGGCCGCTCGTGTGAACACGAGACGTTCCGGATCCGACGATCCTGACCCGGAGCCGATGCTGCCCGAAACTCCGCCACGCGACGATCCGGATCTCGATCGGTGGGTCAGCACCGGCGACCTCGACGAGATGCTGCGCGAGGTCGACCGGCGCTGCGGACGCGGCGACTGGGATGGCGTGGTGGTGCTGCGCGACCGGGCACGGGCCGCGACCGAGCGAGGCCACCAGCTCTGGCCGGCGGCCACGTTCGCCGAGTACCGGCTGGCGTTGGAGGCCCCACCGACGTGGGCAGCGGGGGTGGTCGAGGCCGGCTATCTCGCCCCGGGGCCGCTGACCGAGGTGGTCGCACAGCACCACTCCTTCTCGGAGCTGGCACCGGAGCTGCCCGTCGGGCCTGCTCGCCACCAGGTCGCGCAGGAGCGCGTGCTGCGAGGTGAGTCCGTCGACCCCGACGACGCCGGTGAGCTGCCGGGACGCCTGATGGCGTGGGAGCCCGGCTACTCGCTCGCCTCGTACCTGCCCAACGGCGATGCACGGTTCCCGGCACCGCCG
>JAFDWA010000330.1 GCA_018268735.1 Actinomycetota bacterium
CCCCGGCAGACGCCGAACCGGAGGAGATCGCTGCTCTGTTCGACGAGCGGGTGCTGCAGGTGCCCTTGGTCGACGCGTCCGGTCGCATCGTCGCGGTCGCTGATCGGGACGACGCCCCGCTGCGCATCGGGGGCAGGGAGATCGGTGTCGGCTCACCGGTGTTCGTGGTTGCGGAGATCGGGATCAACCACAACGGGGATGTCGAGCGGGGACGACGATTGGTCGAGGCCGCGGCTCAGGCTGGTGTGGACGCGGTCAAGTTCCAGATGCGGGACCTCGAGCAGCTCTACCGCCACGCCGGAGCGACCGATGACGCTCGGGAGGACCTCGGCTCGCAGTACGTGCTCGACCTGCTGAGTCGCTTCGAGCTCGCACCGGCGCAGATGGTGGAGCTGTTCGACCACGCGCGCTCGCTCGGCCTCGTGGTGATGTGCACCGCCTGGGACCTGGCCTCGGTGGGTCGTCTCGACGACTACGGCATCGACGCGTTCAAGGTCGCGTCGGCGGATCTCACGAACCACCCGCTGCTGCGTGCCATCGCCCGGACCGGCCGTCCCGTGGTCGTGTCGACGGGGATGTCGGAGGAGTCCGAGATCGTCGATGCGGTCGCGCTCCTGCGATCTGCCGGAGCGTCGTTCGCGCTCTTGCACTGCAACTCCACGTATCCAGCGCCGTTCCGTGACGTGCAGCTCCGGTACCTGGCGAGGCTCGCCGAGATCGGCGCCTGCCCCGTCGGCTATTCCGGCCACGAGCGCGGGTTCCACGTCGCGGTGGCGTCGGTCGCGATGGGTTCCGCCATCGTGGAGAAGCACCTGACCGTCGATCGCTCCCTGGAGGGCAACGACCACAAGGTCAGCCTGCTTCCCGGCGAGATGGCCGACATGGTCGGACAGATCCGCGACGTCGAGGCGGCGTTGGGCGACAAGCGCGCCCGTCGGCCGAGCCAGGGCGAGCTGATGAACCGCGTCACGCTCGCGAAGAGCCTGGTGGCCCGGTCCGACCTGCCCGTCGGCCACGTCGTCGGACCCGACGACGTCGAGGTGAAGGGCCCCGGTCGCGGCTTGCAGCCCAACCGCAGCAGCGAGCTCGTCGGTGCTCGGCTGCGCCGTGAGGTGCGTCGCGGAGGGTTCTTCTACGAGACCGATCTGGACGAGGTGACGCCGACGCCGCGTCCCTATCGGTTCCGACGTCCGTGGGGCGTCCCGGTGCGCTACCACGACGTCGGCCAGATCATCGCCTCGGCGGGCCCCGACTTCGTCGAGTTCCACCTGTCGTACAAGGACCTCGATCTCGAGCCCGGGAAGTTCCTCGACGGTGTCATCGGCTGCGCAGTTGCCGTCCACAGCCCGGATCTCTTCACCGGTGACCACATCCTCAACCTCGCCGCTGCGGACGATGCCTACCGGCGGCGCAGCATCGAGGAGCTGCGTCGAACGATCGATGTGGCGTCGCGGATCTCAGAGTACTTCTCCGGACCGGATCGTCCGTTGCTGATCGTCAGCCTCGGCGGGTTCAGCACCGAGGCACCGCTCCCGATCACGGAGCGGTCACGCTTGTACGACCGTGTCGCCGCGTCGCTCGACGAGCTGGACCTGAGCGGCGTCGAGCTCGTCGCGCAGACGCTCCCGCCGTTCCCCTGGTACATGGGTGGTCAGCTGTTCTGCAACCTGTTCGTCGACCCGGCAGACACCGCCGACTTCGCTCGCCGGACCGGCGTCGGCATCTGCCTCGACGTGTCGCACACGAAGCTCGCGGCGAACCACCGCAGGACGTCGTTCGCCGAGTGGGTGGAGGAGCTCGGACCGTACGTCCGGCACTTGCACGTTGTCGACGCGGCAGGGGTCGACGGCGAGGGCCTGCAGATCGGCGACGGCGAGGTCGACTTCGCGGTGCTCGCGGAGCAGCTCGATCGGCTGTGCCCGGGCATCGGGTTCATCCCGGAGATCTGGCAGGGGCATCGCAACGACGGCGAGGGCTTCTGGATCGCGCTCGACCGGCTCGAGCAGTGGATGTGAACCGATGTTCGAGACGATGTCGTGATCACCAGGCGGTCCACCCGCCGTCGACGACGAGGTTGTGGCCGGTGACGTAGGCCGACAGGTCGCTCGCCAGGAACACCGTCGCACCCTTGAGGTCCTCCTCCGTCGCCATCCGACGAAGTGGGGTCCTCGTCTCGTAGGCGTGGCGGAACTCGTCGGGGTGTTCGCGTGACACGCCGCCGGGGCTCACGCAGTTCACACGGACATCTGGCGCCAAGGTGGTCGCGAGCCAACGGGTGAGCTGGATGATCCCGCCCTTGCTCGCCGCGTAGCCCGCCGCGTTGCCCATGTCGGTGCTGTCGTAGATGCGCCAGTCGGGACCGACCATCCCGTAGATCGACCCGAAGCCGATCACCGAGCCGCAGCCATGGGTGCGCAACGCCGGTGCGCACTCCTGAGCGAGCACGAACATCGAGGTGAGGTTGACCTCGAGCGCCTGTCGCCACACCTCGGTTCCCTGCTCTTCGAACGGCGTCGTCCAGTTCGGGAGCGGGTCGTTGCTCATGAGAGCGGCGGCGTGGACCAGCACGTCGATCCTGCCGGTGCGTTCGAGCACCTCGTGCGGGACCCGGCGCGTGGCCTCCTCGTCGGTGAGGTCGACCGCCACCGCGAACGCGTCGACGCCGCGGCGCTCGGCCAATGTCGCCGCTGTGGCTGCGGATCGGTCGGCGTCCAGGTCGACGACCGCCACTGCTGCTCCCTGCTCGGCGAGCGCGTCGGCGAGCACCGAGC
>JAFDWA010000331.1 GCA_018268735.1 Actinomycetota bacterium
AGATGCACTCGCCGGGGCACTCCTCGGCGGACTCGATCACGGCCTCCAGCTCGCCCTCGGGGATGTTGGCCATGCCCTCGGAGCCGCCCGGGTCGTTGAACACCTTCTCGCCTTCCTTGACGTAGGCGAGTCCGTCGTCGAGCAGGGTGAACACGTTCGGCGCGATCTCCTCGCACAGTCCGTCACCCGTGCACAGGTCCTGGTCGATCCACACCTTCATGCCCATGGTTGGTCATCCTGCCTTCACGTCGGGCCCCGTCGGGGATCGGGGGCGTGATGTGCTCCTAGGGGCAGCATAGTCGCATCCCTCGATAAACCCGGCAACCCCGGTGGAAACTCTCGCGTGGCAGGTGGCACGTGGGGAGCCGGCACATCGAGATGCTCGCGTCGAACGTGCCACCGCGTCGCCGCCACGTCGGGGTAGAACAGCGGAGCCGAGGCGACGACGTCCACGCGACGCTGACAGGGGAGGAGTGCTGGTGCACGACGAGGAGAGCCAGCCGCCGCCGAGCGCCGGTGGCGAGGCGGAGGCGCTCCGCGAACAGGTCGCGGAGCTCGAGGACGAGATCGCACACCTCGTGCGGCGGCTTCAGGATGCGCCCAAGCGCGTCCGCACGTTGGAGGAGCGCCTGCTCGAGACGAAGGGCCAGCTGGCCCAGGCAGTGAGCCAGAACGAGAAGCTGACCTACACCTTGCGCGAGGCGCGGGACCACATCGCCGCCCTCCGCGAGGAGGTCGACAAGCTGACCCAGCCGCCGGCGGCCTACGCGACCTTGCTCGGACGCAACGACGACGGCACCGTCGACGTGCACGCGGCCGGCCGCAAGATGCGCGTCGAGGTGTCGCCCGCGATCGAACCCGGGGACCTCCGTCGCGGGTGCGAGGTCGTCCTCAACGACGCCTACAACGTCGTCATGGTGAGGCCACCGGACGTCGCCGGTGAGATCGTGACCCTCAAGGAGCTGATCGACGAGGGTCGACGCGCTCTGGTCGTCGGCAGGGCCGACGAGGAGCGGGTCGCGGAGCTGGCCGAGCAGCTGGCAGGCGAACACCTCCGCTCCGGCGACACCGTGCTCATGGACACGAGGTCGGCGCTGCTGCTCGAGAAGCTCCCGCGACCCGAGGTCGAGGAGCTGGTCCTCGAGGAGGTCCCCGACATCGACTACGCGGACATCGGTGGTCTCGACGAGCAGATCGAGGCGATCACCGACGCGGTCGAGCTGCCGTTCCTGCACCAGGACCTGTTCCGCGACTACGACCTGCCGGCACCCAAGGGGATCCTCCTGTACGGGCCGCCGGGATGCGGCAAGACCCTGATCGCCAAGGCCGTCGCGAACTCGCTCGCACGGAAGGTCACCCAGTCGACCGGGCGTGAGGCGCGGAGCTACTTCCTCAACATCAAGGGTCCCGAGCTGCTCAACAAGTACGTCGGGGAGACGGAGCGGCACATCCGCCTGGTCTTCCAGCGGGCACGCGAGAAGGCTGCGGACGGGACGCCGGTGATCGTGTTCTTCGACGAGATGGAGTCGTTGTTCCGGACCCGCGGCACCGGCATCTCCTCCGACATGGAGGCGACGATCGTGCCCCAGCTGCTCGCCGAGATCGATGGTGTCGAGACCCTGAAGAACGTGATCGTGATCGGAGCGTCCAACCGCGAGGACCTCATCGATCCGGCGATCCTGCGGCCGGGGCGTCTGGACGTGAAGATCAAGATCAACCGGCCCGACGCGACGGCCGCAGGGCAGATCTTCGCCCGCTACCTGACCGCCGAGGTCCCCCTCGACGAGGACGAGGTGGCGACGCTCGGCGGCGGCGACCCGCACAAGTCGGTGGCCGTCATGATCGAACAGGTCGTGGAGGAGATGTACCGGACCGACGAGGCCAACCAGTTCCTCGAGGTGACCTACCAGAACGGGGACAAGGAGGTGATGTACTTCAAGGACTTCTCCTCCGGGGCGATGATCGAGAACGTCGTGCGTCGAGCCAAGAAGCTGGCGATCAAGCGCCAGCTCGACGACGGCACCCGCGGCATCCGCGTGCAGGACCTCATCGACTCCATCCACCAGGAGTACAAGGAGCACGAGGACCTCCCGAACACGACCAACCCCGACGACTGGGCGAAGATCTCCGGCAAGAAGGGTGAGCGGATCGTCTACGTGCGGACTCTGGTCCACGACGCCGAGCGCGCGGATGCGACCGGCGGTCGCTCCATCGAGGCGGTCGCGACCGGCCAGTACCTCTGACCGGCCTCCGTCCTGTCCCGAACCCCGTTGTGCCCTGAAGGGGATCCACGGTGGTGAACGGGATGACGTCGACGATCCGGAGTCCCTGGAGGAGACGCTCGAGATCCTGAGCAACCCGACGCCCATGGCGGCGGTGCAGGCTGGCGAACACGACGTGCAAGCGGGTCGAGTCGAGCGCTTCTCGCGCGAGGAGTTGCTGGAGCGAGCCTCGAGGCGTTCGCCGACGGCGACCTGGCGCGCATCGCGTCGCACGCTCCCCGACGTGCTCTTCACGACGGGGGAGGAGCGCGGCGCACGGTGGGAGCACCTAGGGTCCGTCCGTGGCCATCCCGAAGATCTGCGGCATCGAGACCGAGTACGGGATCCTCGTCCACGGCGCGGACGAATCGAACCCCATCTCGGCGTCGTCGATCCTGATCAACGCCTACCTGGCGTCGCTCGAGGCGGGTCAGGGATCGCATCGGACCCAACGGGTCGGGTGGAACTTCGACGACGAGTCGCCGGGCAACGACGCGCGTGACGGTGCA
>JAFDWA010000332.1 GCA_018268735.1 Actinomycetota bacterium
CGCACAGGTGCACCGAGGGAGCCAGCGGTGATCAGCAGCCCATCGGCACCGACGGAGAAGTCCCCCGACACCGGGTTCACCCCGGAGTGCAGGCCGGCGAACGACGCAACGTACAGACCGCGGTCGATCGACGACACGAGATCCTCGAAGCTCCGGTACCCCGGAGACATGACGAGCAGCTGCGCACCGACGCCCGGCAACGACCGGACCCCGCGCACCGCTGAGCCCGTCGAGCCGACGCCGCTGCGACGACCGGTGTAGCCGTCGTGGAGGAACCTCGACAGCACTCCGTCGTCGATCAGGTCGTTCCGGCGACAGGCGAGACCTTCGCCGTCGTGCTCCTCGGCACCGATCGACTCCGACCGGGTCGGGTCGTCGACGAGGGTGACCGACGCCGAGGAGATCCGCTCGCCGAGCCGGTCGGCGAACGGCGAGCGACCCTTCAGCACGGCGTCACCCGCGAGCATCCCCGCGACGAGCGACATGATCGTGACCGCGAGGCGTGGCTCCAGCAGGATCGTCATCCGTCCCGACGGAGGCTTGGTCGCGCCGAGCAGGCGGACGGCGCGCTCGACCGCGTCGGCGGCGACCTGGTCCAGATCCAACGCCGCAGGATCGCGGGCGACATCGACGCCCCATCCGATCTGGGTCTCGGCGCCGTCGGTCGCCATCGGCTGGGTCGACGCCGAACAGGAGGCGCCACGTTGGTGGACTTCGATGCCGGTCGAGGACAGCACCGCGGACTCACCCCAGCTGTCGCCGTACGCTGTGGTGCGCGCAGAGGTCACCCTCGGGTCGAGCGACAGCGTCCGGCGTTCCAGCTCGATCGCGTTGGCGATCCGCTCCCCGTCGCTCGCTCCCTGCACCGAGTCGGACCACGAGTCCTGGTGCAGGACCGGCACCCCGTCGGGCGACACGAGGCCGTTGAACTCGTCGGGCTCGCCGAAGGTCGCGTTGTCCCGCGCCTCGGCGAGCGTCTCGGCGAGCACGACCTGGTCGAGCGACCCGCAGTGCGCGAACCCCTGACGTCCGTCACGGACGACCCGGATGCCCGCTCCACCGGTCGACGCGGAGGTGAACGACTCGACTTCGCCTCCGAACACCTTGACGGTCGTGCTCGTCGAGCGCCCGAGGACGATCTCGACCTGCTCGCCGGCATGGGCGTCGGCGACGACGACCCGACCGAGCTGCAGCAGATCCGTCGGTTCGGTCATGCCCCGGACATCGTGACGTCGGCGATCGCCAGCGTGACGCCGGTCGCCTCCCACGGGAAGTACGTCACGTCGTCGCCGACCGCCACCACGTCGAGCAGCATCCGCTGCAGGGTCGACCCGATCGTCACCTCGCGCACCGGGTCCGCGGGTTCGCCGCCGCGCAGCCGGACACCCTCGATCCCGACCGACAGGTCACCGGACACGGGGTTCACGCCGGAGTGCAGGCCCGACAGCTCGTGCACGAGGAGGCCGTCGCCGACGTCGCACATGACCTGCGCTGCACCCCTCGAACCCTCGGCCGGGAGGAGCTTGGCGACCCTCGGACCGACGCCCGGCGACGACGCGTGCCCACCGCGCTGCGCCGATCCCGTCGAGGTCGTCGCCGACGAGCGGGCGGTGTAGGCGTTGTGCAGGAAGCCGTGCAGCACGCCGTTGGACACCAGCGGCACCCGGCGACAGGCGAGCCCCTCGGCGTCGGTGTCATCCGCGGTCGGCGCCCGCGGGTCGGTCGGGTCGTCGATCAACGTCACGAGCGGCGACGCCACCTGGTCTCCGATGCGGCCGGCGAAGGTGGAACGACCCCGGAGCACCGCCTCACCCGACAGCAATTCGGCGACGAGCCCCAGGAACTGCGAGGTGACGTACGGGTCGAACACGACCGTGAGCCGCTCGCTCGGCACCTTCCTCGCTCCGAGCATCGTCACACACCGGTGCACCGCATCCGCAGCCACGACGTCGACGGCGAGGTCCTCGATCGATCGACCCACCGAGAACCCGAACCCAGTGGTCGTCCCCGAGTCGTCCTGGGCCAGCGCCCACGCACCCAGGTAGGCGGAGGTGTCACATCCGCTCACGCGCACACCCGTCGTCGAGGCGATCGCGGCTGCGGACGTCGAGTCCGCGTAGTCGGAAGCCTCGAGGCCGACCATTCGCGGGTCGGCAGCGAGGATGCGCCGCTCGAGCTCGACGGCCAGATCGATCTTGTCGACGGTCGCGACGCCGGCGAGCCGCCCGTCGAACAGCTCGAGCCGTTCGAACGCCACCCCGTCGGGCTCGGCGAGTCCGGCGTTCGGATCGGGTGTGCCGAACGCGGCGTTGTCCCGCGCCTCGATCACGCACTCCGCGATGGCCGACTCGTCGGAGATCGAACCCACCCACGCGAGGCCCTGTCGGCCGTCACGGATGACCCGCACGCCGACCGCCGCTGCGTCGGACTCGACGAAGTGCTCGACGTCGCCGTCGGATGCCCGGATCTCGGTGTCGTGGCTCCACGTCACCACCGCCTCGAGCTGCTCGTTGGGCTCGGCGCGCGCCACGATCCGGTCGGCGAGTTCGAGCAGGTCCTCGGGATCCACGCCGATGAGTCTGCACCTCGGCGGGGTGGCCGGGTGTCACGTCGGCCGCGCTGGATCCGTCTCGGCGATGCGTGACCGGAGCCGGAGGTGCCGCCCCGTGCTGTCCTGGACTGACGTCATGGCCGTCTCCGAGGGGGTAAACGCTGAGGGGTCCTTCGGTGTCTTCGAAGATGTGGACGTGGGCATTCGGCCCGGA
>JAFDWA010000333.1 GCA_018268735.1 Actinomycetota bacterium
CTGCGCGTCGCGATCCTCGCCGAAAGACCGGAGGTCTCGGCCGTACTCCGCGACGACCGTTCGCTGCTCCCGTCGACGATCGAGGAGATGCTGCGGTGGGCGTCCTCGACGCCGTACAACCGTCGGACGGCGACGCGCGACGTCGAGGTCGCCGGACAGACGGTGCGGGCAGGCGAGCGGGTCACCCTGTGGTGGTCCTCCGCGAACCGCGACGAGGCCGAGTTCACCGATCCGTGGACCTTCGACATCCGGCGCGACCCCAACCGCCACCTCGCCTTCGGCCACGGCGCGCACTTCTGCCTGGGCGCGCGCCTGGCGCGACTCGAGATCGCAGCGATCCTCGAGGCGCTGCTGGATCGAGTCGACCCACCCGTGCCGACCGGCCCGATCGAGTGGACCCGATCCAACAAGCACACAGGGGTCCGTCACCTCCCCGTGCAGCTGACGGCAAGGCGCGCGCCTCGGTGAGCACGTCTGACGGCTCGTTGGGTCAGGTGGGCGACGGGGCGCGTGCGGCCATCATCGAGGCGACATGGGCCGAGCGCGACAGCCTCGACGCGTCGCAGCTCGTGGCCGGGATGTCGCTGCGGAGGATCGCGGACGCGGCGGGCGTGTCACCCGGGACGGTCCGCTACCACTTCCCGACGATGCGCGACCTCGGCCTCGCGATGGCCGACTCGCTCCTCGCCGGCATGAGCCTGCTGCCCATCGAGGAGACGGCCGAGGGGCTGGCGCTGCTGGGGACCGAGGGCATCGCGACCGCTGCGCGCACCGCTGCACAGACCAACTGGGAGCTCCTGTCCGTTCCGGATGAGCGTGAGTTCGAAGGCAGGGTCCGCCGGCTCGTCGACGTGGCGATCGGGGCGGGACCCGACGCCGAGGCGATGCGGCGGAAGCTCCGGGACGGCTACTGGGGTGCCTTCCGCTCCGATGTCGACGCCATGTTGCAGATCACCATCGCCGCTGCCGGCCGAGGGACCGTGGACCCGTTCACGGTCCGCGACCTGAGCATCATCACCGGAGCGCTGTCGCTCGCGCTCATGGCGGAGGACATCTGCCAGCCCGGAGAGGTCCGGCCGGACCTGTATGCGGACGCCGTCGTCGCTCTGGTCCGCGGGTCGACGATCCCCGTCACGCAGTCCCGTTCCATCGGGGAGATCGCCGCCGAGATGCACGCTGACCTCCCCGGCGACCGTTCGGGTCGGAGCGCGTACATCGCGCTTGCCCAGGCGGCCGCTCCCTCGTTCGACGACGGGTTCGACGACGTCGGCTTCGCAGCGGTGCTGGAGGTGGCCGGTTCCGGCTTGGCGGTCGAATCGGTCGTCGAGGCGTTCGGCACCGTGCGGACGCTGGCGGCCGCATCGTTCTCTCGGCACGTCGACGACATCGCCGAGGCGTCGACGCGACGCCGCGACGGCTCACCGGAGGTCGCGCTGTCCGACGTCGTCCACGAGATCGCGCGTCGCGCACAGGCGGAGCCGTGGGTCGTGCTCGCACTCCTCCAGGAACGTGCCGAGGCGTCGGTGCGCTCTGGTGATGTCGTCGGACCCGACGACATCAGGGCGCTCGTGCCCCTCGACGCGCTGGTGGACGAGGCGCTCGGCCTCGATCGCCCGGATCTGTCGGACCGAGACCGCTCGTCGCTCGCGCGGATCCTCGTCGATGCCACGTTGGCGCAGGCAGCGTCCCGACCCGATGGCGCCCTCACCCCGATCACGGCCCGGATCGTGGCGCTGGCAGGGTCGGGTCGAGCCGGCTGCTGAGCTCTGCATCGCGCGGACGCGCGATGCAGGACACGGCGCACGACGTGGTGTGACCGATTCGTGGTCGATCCGGTTGCGCCGCGGAGCCCACCCGGACACGCTCGGTCGGGCAGCTGCTCGGCACCGCGGGGAAGGGGGTCCGAGCCCCTCGGTCGGGTCCGGTGATCGCCCCATCCGCCGGACCCGACCGATGCTGCTGCCCGATCCCCGGCACGTCCGCGACGTGGGTCCCGTGACCCACCTGGACCGCTCGCTCCGAGCACCTCTGCCCAGTTCCGAAGCCCGGCGCCGTCGTTACCCTGAGACCAGCGCCCGTGACCGGCCGGAGCGATCTGGATCCGGCCGAGCAAGGGCGTCGCACGGGAGCACCGGACGGTCCGGGCTCCCCGCTGGGAGCACGCTCGTGGTCATCGCCGACATCGAACCCACCGGGGACATCGAAGGGCCGTCGATCGAACACCACCGGCGCCACCTCGGGGTCTCACACGGTCCCGCGCTCTCACGGGTACGAGCTCGCACGCTGCTCGTGAAGGCCGCCGTCGTGATCGCCGACGTGACGACCATCGCACTCGCCTACCTGCTCGCGACCTGGGCGACCGCCCGCTACCTCGACTGGCCGGCACCGAAGACAGCCCATCACGTCGCCCTCGCCGCGCTCACCCTGCCGGTGTGGCCGATCCTGTTCTCGCATCAGCAGATGTACGCGTCCCGGTTCCTCACGAGGCTGCTCGACGAGCTGCGACGGACGCTGCATGTGGTGGTCATCGGCACGGTCGCCCTCATCGTCGTGGGGTGGCTGCTCGGGGCGAACCTGAACCGCTGGTGGGTGGCGGTGTTCACCTCCGTCGCGCTGGCACTGGTCAGCACCGAGCGGTTCCTGATCCGCCGCTGGTTCGTGCATCGTCGCCGAAGCGGCAGATCGCTCCGCCCCGTGGTCATCGTGGGCACCAACGGAGAGGCCCTCGACCTGGCCATGTCGCTCTCGGATCGCTCGCTC
>JAFDWA010000334.1 GCA_018268735.1 Actinomycetota bacterium
CGCGAACTCGGGCACCCATGACCGATGAGTGGTCGCCGGTGCCCGAGAACGGTCCGGCCCGATGCTCCGCCGGCACCGTCCAACGCCCGATCCGGGGCGGACCGGGGATCCGGATCAGTAGGAGCGGGCGACCACGGCGATCAGGTCCGGATCGTCGACCGAGTCCGGAACACCACCGTCCGCAGTAATGAGACAACGGACCGTGACCGCCTCCGCGGCCAACCGCTCGATCCCGGCGTCACCGACCGCATCCCACGGGATGCGCGCGAAGCCGTCGGCCGCGGCGCCGGCCGCCTCTTCGATGGTCGCAGCGTCGACGGTCCGCTCGTCCCGGCGGGCGAGCGCCTCGTCGTGCAGCGACCGTTGGAGCGAGTCCAAAAGCACCGGGACCTGCCCGGCGAGCGCATCGACGCGGATCGACTCCTTGCCGGGTCGGTCACGTCGGACGACCACCACCTGACCGTCCGCGACGTCCCGCGGGCCCAGCTCCACACGGACCGGGACGCCCTTGAGCTCCCAATCGGTCGCGCGACGACCGAACGGGGTGCTGACCCGGTCGTCGAGCCGAGCGCGGACGCCCACGTCGCCGAGCTCCTGCACCAGGCGACGAGCGGCGGCGGTCACCGAGCCCTCGTCGTCATCACGGACCACGAGCACCACGACCTGCACCGCAGCGAGCCGCGGTGGGACCCGCAGGCCGTCGTCGTCGCCGTGCGCCATGATCAGCCCGCCCATCATGCGTGTGGACACCCCCCAGGATGTGGTCCAGCACAGCTGCTGGGCGCCGGTCTCGTCCAGGTAGTCGATGTCGAACGCAGTGGCGAAGTTCTGGCCGAGCTCGTGGCTCGTCCCCATCTGCAGCGCCTTGCCGTCGGCCATCATCGCCTCGCAGGTGAGCGTGTTGATCGCCCCGGCGAAGCGCTCCTGTGGGATCTTCACCCCGCACAGCACCGGGATGGCGAGGACCTCGACCATGAAGTCCCGATACACCTCGTCGAGGATGCGCCGGGCATAGGCACGGGCGTCCCCCTCGGTGGCATGTGCGGTGTGGCCTTCCTGCCAGAGGAACTCGCTCGTGCGCAGGAAGGTCCGGGGGCGGAGCTCCCAGCGGACGACGTTCGCCCACTGGTTCAGCAGCAGCGGCAGGTCCCGGTACGACTGGATCCACTTCGCCATGAACTCGCCGATGACGGTCTCCGAGGTCGGACGCACGACGACGGGCTCCTCGAGCTCCTTGCCACCGCCGACGGTCACAACTGCGAGCTCCGGGCTGAACCCCTCGACGTGCTCCGCCTCCCGCTGCAGGTACGACTCCGGGATGAACAGCGGGAAGTACGCGTTCTCGGCGCCAGCGTCCTTGATGCGGGCATCCACCTCGTCGACCATCCGCTCCCAGAGCGCGTAGGCGTACGGCCGGATCACCATGGTGCCGCGCACCGGACCGTTGTCGGCCAGCTCCGCCTTGTTCAGCACGTCCTGGTACCAGCGGGGGAAGTCGTCGGCCTGTGGGGTGAGGACCGGCGCCCTCCGCCGTCCGGATGTCTCGCTCGCCATGGCGGCGGAGCCTACCGGCGCGCGCGACGGGGCCTACGATCCGCAGATGGCACGACGCAGCTCCTCGACGCTCCGAACCATCGCACTCGGCACCGGGATCGCAGCGCTGACGGCAGCAGTGACCGCTTCGGTCGCTGCCGAGGTGGCCGCACGGCGCGTGCGCTCGACGCAGGACCCCGACGGCGACCGGCTGCGATCGGCGCCCGGCGACGTCGTCCACCACAGCATCGCGACCCCTGACGGGGCCTCCCTGCACGTGGTCGAGCGTGGCCAGGGACGCCCCCTGCTGCTGATGCACGGCGTGACGCTGCAGTGGTGGGTGTGGGGCGCGCAGCTCAACACCCTGGCCGATCGCTACCGGGTCCTCGCGTGGGACATGCGCGGACACGGCGGTTCGACGGTCGGCTCCGAGGGGATCACCTTGGAGGCGATCGCCGATGACATCGCGACGGTGATCGAGCAGCTCGACCTCCGCGACGCGATCCTGGTGGGGCACTCGATGGGCGGCATGGCGCTCGCTCGCTTCTGCACCCGACACGAGGACCTCATGGTCGAGCGATGTGCCGGCCTGATGTTCCTCGACACGAGCGCGGCGCCGCTCGCACTGCTCGCGAGGCTGGACCGCAACCCGCGGGCTCGTGAGGCGGTGCGACGGATGGCACGGGCTGGGACGAGCCGCCCCCGGGTGCGCTACAGCTGGCCCGACAACACCCCGTCCATCCTCATGGCCCGCACAGCGTTCGGCCGACGACCCAGCGGGGGTGCCGTGGCCGACGTGCGCGAGATGCTCGCGGAGATGGACCACGACAACCTCGCTGCCGCAGGTCGAGCGATCGTGGACCACGACGTCCGCGACGACCTGTCCCACGTCCGGGTCCCCGCGATGGTGACCGTCGGCTCCGCCGACCTGCTGACGCCGGTCGCCCACGCCCGGGTGCTGGCCGCAGCGATCCCCGGCGCACTGCTGCGGGTGCTGCCCGGCGTCGGCCACCAGACCATGCAGGAGGCGCCGGAGCGCTTCGCCGAGCTGGTCGACGAGCTGAGCGCCGTCGCTCCCCCGGGTCCCGCACGAGTCTCGTGACGGTCCGCGCCACATGCGGCGCGGACCGTCACCAGAGCCAGAGGGCGCAGACCTGGACGGGGTCGGTCGCGGTCAGTCGAAGTGGCGGTGGATGAGCTCGACGCGCTGCTCGGAGGCGTTCACG
>JAFDWA010000335.1 GCA_018268735.1 Actinomycetota bacterium
CGCCACGTCCTGGTTCGCCGACCGCCAGATCGGCCCGACCCTGCTCCAGTTCGGGACACCGGAGCAACGTCGGCGTTGGCTCCCGTCCATCGTCGACGGCTCCTCGGCCTGGTCGATCGGCATGAGCGAACCCGACGCCGGATCCGATGTCGCGTCGCTGCGGACACGGGCGGTGCGCGACGGCGACCGCTGGATCGTGCACGGGCAGAAGATCTGGACCTCGGGCGCTGCCGACGCGGACTGGTGCTACCTGATCGCACGGACCGATCCGGATGCACCTCCCCACGCCGGGTTGTCGGAGCTCGTCGTCGATCTGCGCTCCCCTGGTGTCGAGATCCGCCCGATCGTCGACATGACCGCCAACGCGCACTTCTGCGAGGTGCACTTCGACGGCGTGGAGGTGCCGGCGGACCACCTGGTCGGCGTGGAGAACGGCAGCTTCAAGCAGGTCATGCGCCAGATGGAGCACGAGCGCGGCGGCATCGATCGCCTCGTGTCGAACCGACGGCTGTACCTCGACGTCGTCCGAGCTGCTCCGCTGCTCGATCCGCTGCTCCGACAGGAGGTCGCAGCGATCGAGACCGGCTACCGGATCGGACGCCTCATGATCCTGCGCGAGGTCGTGGGGCAGGCGCCACCGGGATGGTCGGCGATCACGAAGACCTACTGCACCGAGCTCGAGCAGCGTGTCGCCGACCTCTGCGCTCGCGTCTGCGGCGCGGATGCGACGTTGTGGGACCGCGTGGCCCGCAACTCCTGCTACGCCCCCGCGTACACGATCATGGGCGGGACCACGACGATCCTCCGCAACATCATCGGAGAGCGCGTGCTGGGACTGCCTCGCGAGCCGCGGTGAGCCGGATCGACGACCAGCACCCGTCGACGATTCGAGCGATCGTGGAGATCGAGCGGTCGTGGAGATCGCGACGGCAACGTCGAGCACGCCCGTTGCCTCCGGTGGCGAGTCGTGCAACAGTTAGGCGTGGCTAACACTCGATGGACTCCTGGGCCGACATGCTCGGGCGGAGGATGGTGACTGCCATGCGCCTGTCAGAGGTCGGCGTCGGAGCCGCTGTGGTGATCTCGGGACTCACCGACCCCGACGGCGGAACCGCTGCCCGCCTGGAGCACATGGGGTTCCTCCCCGGAACGACTGTGCGGGTCGAACGCCGCGCCCCTCTGGGAGATCCCACCGTGTACGAGCTGCGCGGCTACCGCTTGGCCCTGCGTCGCGAGTCCGCAGCGCTCATCGACGTCCACCCGTCCACAGCGGGCGCAACCGACCGGTGAGCTGCCACGACGAGGGCACCGTCCTCACCGCCGCCGACAACCCGGTCGTCGCCCTCGTCGGCAGCCCGAACGCCGGCAAGACGACGTTGTTCAACTCCTTGTGCGGCCTCCGGTCCAAGACCGCCAACTACCCCGGCGTCACCGTCAGCCGACGCGAGGGGACGCTGCACCTCCCAGTGGGCGACGTCACGCTGGTAGATCTGCCCGGCACCTACAGCCTGACGCCGATCAGCCCCGACGAGGAGATCGTGCTCGAGGCGCTCGCCGGACACGTCGACGGCGTGGCGGCACCCGACGCGCTGCTGGTCGTGGCCGACGCGACGACGCTCGAGCGCTCGCTGCTGCTCGTCGCCGACGTCCTCGCCCTCGGTCGGCCGACCGCGCTCGTGCTCACGATGGTCGACGAGCTCGTCGCCCGACACGGCACCGTGGAGATCGACCGCCTCGCACGAGCGCTCGGCATCCCGGTCGTCGGCGTGATCGGCCACCGCGGCGTCGGGATGGACCAGGTGCGCGACCTCCTCGCGTCACCATCGACCTGGGACACCCCCGTGCTCGCACCGCCGACGAGCGGCGTGGACCGCAGCGGCTGGGTGACCTCGGTCCTGCGGTCCTCCACGACGGCGCCGCAGATGGACGAGAGGACCCGCCGCATCGACGCCGTGCTGCTGCATCCGGTGGCGGGAGCGGTCGTGTTCCTGCTCACGATGCTGCTCGTGTTCCAGGCGGTCTTCACCATCGCAGCCCCGGCGATGGATGCGCTCGACTCGCTGTTCACGACCCTGGCGCGAGACGTCGCCACGGGCATCGGCGGGACGTTGGGTTCGTTCCTCGGCGACGGGATCATCGCCGGGGTGGGAGCGGTCCTCGTGTTCCTGCCGCAGATCGTCCTGCTGTTCCTGCTGCTCGCGCTCCTGGAGAAGGTCGGCTACCTGTCTCGGGCGGCGGTGCTGGCCGACCGCGTGATGGGGCGGTTCGGGCTCGAGGGACGCAGCTTCGTCGTCATGCTCTCGGCGTTCGCGTGCGCGATCCCAGCGATCCTCGCCACGCGGACGATCCCCAGCGAACGTCGACGGCTCGCGACCATGCTCGCCGCGCCGCTCATGACCTGTTCCGCCCGACTGCCGGTCTACACGTTGATGGTCTCTGCGTTCGTCCCGAGGGAGCAGGTCTTCGGCCCGATCGGCGCGCAGGGACTCACGATGATGGGCCTGTACCTGCTCGGTGCGGTGTCGGGCCTCCTCTACGCGGCGTTGCTCAACGTCACCGCGCTCCGCAGCCCGACCACGCCGGTCATGATGGAGCTCCCGCCGTACCGGATCCCCACGGTCCGCTCGGTGCTGCTGTACGTGTGGGACGGGGCGTGGGCGTTCGCCCGCAAGGCGGGGACGGTCATCCTCATCGTGACCGCACTGCTCTGGGTGATGCTGAACCTGCCGCCGGTCACCGCCCCGGCG
>JAFDWA010000336.1 GCA_018268735.1 Actinomycetota bacterium
ACACGGCCCACCCGTAGGTCGACGGAGAAGAACGTCGCCGGGTCGACGTCGGGTCGCCGCTCGGGTCCGTCAGCCATGGGCGCCAGTCTGGTCGAGGGTGAGGCTGGTCGAGGGTGAGGGTGCAGCGGCCGCTGGAGCACATGTCCGGTGCGCGGGTCGGTGCCGTCGGCCGCTCCCGATCGTCGCCCCACATGGCTGGACCGTCGCCACGTGCGCTGATCGAATGGCGCGATGAGCAGCACCGACTTCCCCTACGCCGACCGCTTCGCCGTCAACCGCACGCTGCCCCAGCACGGCCGCAGCCACGACGAGATCCTCGACGAGCTGGCCCAGCTGTCGAAGGAGGAGGACGCGTTCTGGGAGACGGGCAAGGTCTCGGGGACGATGTACTGCGGGGACCACACCCACTACGACTTCCTGACGAAGGCGTTCGGCTTGTTCGCGCACGTCAACGTGCTGCAGCGCGACATGTGCCCGAGCGCCACCCGCTTCGAGGGCGAGATCATCGCGATGACCCTCGACCTGTTCCACGCCGAGGCGGTCACCGACGGCGAACCGGTCGGCATGGTCACGAGCGGCGGCACCGGCTCGATCGCCCATGCGGTGCTGGCGTACCGAGACCACGCGGCGCAGACCCGGGGCATCACCCGGCCGAACTTCGTGAAGCCCGAGACCGGCCATCCCGCCTTCGACAAGGCGTGCCACCTGTTCGGCGTCGAGCTGCGGGTCGCCCCGGTCGACCCCGAGACCACCCTCGTCGACGTCGAGGCCATGGCGGCGCTCATCGACGAGAACACGGTCGCCATCCTCGGCTCGGCGGGCAACTACCCCTACGGCACCGTCGACGACATCGCCGCGCTGTCGGACCTCGCGCTCGACAAGGGCGTCGGCCTGCACGTCGACGGGTGCCTCGGCGGCTGGATCCTCCCGTTCGGCCAGGAGCTCGGCGTCGCGGACATCCCGGTGTTCGACTTCCGGCTCCCCGGGGTCACCACGATCTCGGCCGACACCCACAAGTACGGCTACTCGGTGAAGGGCACCTCGGTGTGCCTGTTCCGAGACACGTCGCTGCGCAACAGCCAGTACTTCTTCCGGACCGACTGGACCGGCGGCAAGTACTGCTCCCCGGGCATGGACGGCTCGCGCTCCGGCGGCCTGCTCGCCGCGACGTGGGCGTCGATGGTGTCGCTCGGCCGCGACGGGTACCTCGGCTACGCACGACAGATCTTCGACGTCGCAGCGACGATGAAGGCGACGATCGAGGCCCACCCCGAGTTGCGCCTCATGGGGCGTCCAACGTTCGTGCTGAGCTTCACCTCCGACGAGTTCGACATCTACCTGGTCAACGACTTCATGCGTCAGCGTGGCTGGCGCTTCAACGGCCAGCAGTACCCGAACGCGATCCACATGGCCGTCACCCGACCGCAGACCCTGCCAGGTGTGACCGAGGCGTTCGCGACCGACCTGGCCGACGCCGTCGCTCACGCCAAGGAGGCTGCAGGACGAGGGGAGACCGCTCTGAGCGGCGCGATCTACGGCGGCGTCGCGGGTGGGATGACCGACGAGGCCGACGAGTTCATCCGCATGATCATGACCGACATGATGGACACGCAGCAGTCGCTGCCGCCGGCCTGAGACGCCGTCGGCGACCGGTGCTCCCGCCGGTCCACCGTCCCGACGGGAGCACCGTCCCGGTGTGGGAACCGGGTTGCCCGGCGATCAGGGGCGACGGCCGCACCAGGCGACGAGTCGATCGATCGGGGCGGCCGAGGCGTCGACGGCGACGGCGTCGAGGAACGGGGCGGCGGGTGGACGGGCCTCCTCGGCCATGTCGTCGAGCATGGCGCTGCGGCCGTCGCCGGGCATCGCAGCGTGCATGGCTGCGAGCGATGTCGCGACCACATCGGGGTCGAAGTCGACGGTCTGATCGGTCGCGCATGCGAGGTCCCAGGTGTGGACCGTCACCTCGCTGAGGTAGGTGAGGAGCACGATCCGACCGGGGGCGGTCATCCACGGCAGCGTCACGACGCGGTCGAGTGCGTCGTCGTGGCCCCACGCGTCCTCGGCGACGCCAACACCGTGGCGCCAGGCGCCGAGCCCGGCGTCCTCGCCGACGTCGTCGGCGGTGACCGGGGCGAACGCGAACGGGTCGGCGCCCTGTCCGACCCGTACGATCCGTTCGATGACGGTCAGGAGGTGCGCGAGCAGGTCCCGGACGTCGAAGTCGTCGCACGGCGTCGGCGACGCGAACTGATCCGGTCGGACAGCGGAGATCACCTCGCCGCAGGTGGAGAGGGCTGTCGAGAGGAGCGGTCGTGCGTCCACGGGGGACTCGTGCCCGGTGCTCGGCTGTTGCGTCGAGGGGATGGACGTGCTGGTTGTGGATGTGCTGTTCATGCTGGCAGGGTCGCAGGTTGAACCGGACAGGATGTGACCGGTTTCTGCGGCAGGATGCGGGTGTGCGAGCCGATCGCCTGGTGGCCATCCTCCTCATGTTGCAACGCCGTGACCGCGTGACTGCCGCAGAGGTCGCCGAAGAGCTCGAGATCTCCGAGCGAACCGCTCGCCGTGACCTCGACGCGCTCGGGATGGCAGGGGTTCCGGTGTACTCGAAGCAGGGTCGAGGCGGTGGATGGCAGCTGCTCGGCGGTGCCCGGACCGATCTCAGCGGCCTGACCGCACGGGAGGCCAGGGCCCTGTTCTCGGTCGCTGGCCCGGCGTCGGGGACGACGCCGGAGGTGCGC
>JAFDWA010000337.1 GCA_018268735.1 Actinomycetota bacterium
CGTCAGCCACACGACGCCATCCATCCACCCGATGATCGCAGTGGCCCCGCCAGGTGTGTCGATCCACACCCCCGAGTTCGCGCGCCACGCCCGCGGCCCGGGTGGCGACGCCGCCGTCCTCGACGGGGCCAAGGCGCTCGTCGGGGTCCTCCTCGACCGCTGGGCGGCCGGCTGAGCCGGCTGCCGCGCCTGCGGCGGTCCCCAGCCCCGGTCCGGCGCGCCCCTATCCTCTGCACCCGATGACCGCAGCACCGACCTACGTCGCCGAGCAGTTCACCGAGGACGAGGCGACCGTCCTGCGGCGGTACTTCACCAACCTGGACGGCCCGGTCTTCGCCCTCGTGAACCTGCCCGAGGTGGTCAAAGGCGCCCTCTTCGCCCGCTACTCGCGCTCCTCGAAGTCGCTGCGCCGCCTGTTCCTCGACGAGTTCGTCGGCGAGCTCGACACGACCGGCGACGAAGGCGTCGACGCCACTGTGGGGCTCGCCCGTGCGGAATCGCTCTACGACCGGGTGTTCTTCGAGTACGGCGACGACAGCGTCGCCCAGCTCGGCGGCGTGCACCTCGCGTGCGAACAGGCCTCGAACCTGCTCACGAAGGTCCTCGAGTGGGGTCGGCTCATGTCCTACCTCGAGCAGTCCACCCGCTACATCCCCTACGACGAGCGTCTCGGCGGAAGGTTCCGCTACCACCGCGATCCGGAGATCCTCGGCTCGCACCTCGGCGCTCGCTACGTCGGTGACATGGACCAGATGTTCGAGATCTACTCGGGCCTCGCCCTGGACATGCAGGAGCACTTCCGGGACCGACACCCGAAGGGCGAGTCGGACTCCGACTTCGTGTACCGCCAGGCGATCAGAGCGAAGGCGTTCGACGCGGTGCGCGGCGTGCTCCCGGCCGCCTCGCTGTCCAACGTCGGCATCTACGCCTCCGGTCAGGCCTACGAGATGCTGCTCGTGCGGATGCGTTCGCACCCGCTGCCTGAGGCTCGCCACTACGCGGATCTGATGCTCGCCGAGCTGCGCAAGGTCGTCCCCAGCTTCGTGAAGCGCGTCGACCTCCCCGACCGCGGCGTCGCTGGGTCGGAGTACCTGCGCGCCACCCACGACGCGATGGAGTCCGTCGCCTACGAGCTGCTCTCCGGCGACGGCGTCGACGGTCCCACCGACGCGTCCGTGCAGCTGGTCGACTTCGACCCGGAGGGCGAGCTCAAGGTCGTCGCGGCGATGCTCTACCCCTACACGGGCCTGCCCGAGTCACGGCTCATCGAGCGTGTGCGCTCGATGTCGGTCGAGGACCGGCTGTCGGTGATGCGCGCGTACGTCGGTGAGCGCACGAACCGTCGACACAAGCCGGGACGAGCCCTGGAGCGCACCGACTACCGCTTCGACGTCGTGTCCGACTACGGCGCGTTCCGC
Organism: Actinomycetota bacterium; assembly: GCA_018268735.1. GTDB lineage: Bacteria > Actinomycetota > Acidimicrobiia > Acidimicrobiales > Microtrichaceae > Dermatobacter. The sequence continues at coordinate 1,419 of JAFDWA010000337.1, forward strand.
GACCTCCAACGCCATCGGTTGATGACGATCGAGTGGCAGGAGCTGACCCCGGCCCACGGCGCCACCCGACCGACAGCGATCGACGAGGCCGGGATGTCCGGGCGCTTCGACGAGGCGATGGACCGATCCGCCTCGCTGTGGGCGGTGCTCGCCGAGCGGTTCCCCGAACGGGCGGCCTACGCGGTGTCGCTCGCGTACCGGATCCGCTACGCGATGCAGTTCAACGCCCGGGAGGCGATGCACCTCATCGAGCTGCGGACGTCGATCCAGGGTCACCCGAGCTACCGGACGATCGGTCAGCAGATGCACCACCTCATCGCGGAGCGGGCCGGCCATCGGGCCATCGCCGAGATGATGCGCTTCGTCGACCACTCCGGGGAGGCGGACCTGGAGCGCATCGCCGCCGAGCGGCGCGCCGAGTCACGCCGGCCGGCCACCACGTGAGCCGTCGCACCTGATCGAGATCCGACCAGGGTCACGGGTGCGTGGTGCGCGCCCACCGGTGCGCATGTCTATGATGCGCCCCGATCTCGCCCCGAGCACCCCATCAGCCTGGCCCGAACGATGGCCGAGAGGAACATGGACGACGACGAACTCCCCGAGGACGAGCCCGACGACGAGGCCGAGCTCGACGACGACGCCGTGCTCGACGACGAGGACGAGGACGGCATCGACGACGAGATCGCTGACGTCGCCATCGGCGACGACGACGAGGAGGGCCTCGACGATGAAGACGACGACGAGGACGACGACGTCCCTGCGGCCCAGGTCAAGCGTCCCTCCTCGAACGACGACGACGAGGACGACGACGAGGACGTCGACCCCGACGACGTCGAAGCCGATCTCGACACCATCCTCAAGGACCGCATCGCAGCGGGAGACGACGAGGAGGACGAGGACGAGGTCGAGGAGGCCGGTCCCGAGGCCGGCGAGCGCGTCGCCGCCAAGACCGCCGACGAGTTCACGTGTCCGACCTGCTTCCTGATCGTGCACCCACGCCAGTTCGGTCGACCCGGTGCCCTCACCTGTCCGGAGGGCTACGACCCCTGCGGCGGCATGGCGATCGTGACGAAGCTGTCGACGAAGTCGAAGAAGGGCTGAGCGTGGTCGGGCTCGCCGACCTGGTCGCCTCCGTGGTCGAGGAGATCACCGGAGCAGTTCCCCGGGTGCTCGGTCGGACCCAGGCCCAGTTCGAGCTGGCACAGCGGCTGGTGTCGTCGCTGCCGTGTCCGGGACGTTCCCGCCACGGCGAGACCGACGCCGCAGGAGCGGCCGCCGAGGACCGGGTCGACGACGGCGACCGACCCGGGGCCAGGACC
>JAFDWA010000338.1 GCA_018268735.1 Actinomycetota bacterium
TCTTCGTCGACTCCGTTCTGCCCGGTGTGTCGCTGTGCGCCACCGGCTTTCCTCGTGGAGGTCTGCCTCTGCGGTGAGTGCCCGCCGGTTTTTCGGTGTGGCACGTGCTGCTGGCCGCTGTCGTGAGCGGCGACGGTCTGCGCCGGCCGGAGGCCGGCGCTTCACTCGAAGAAGCAACGAAACTCCCCGGCGACGTTCCAGAAGGCCGGGCGCTCGTGTCGATCTGGCCGGAGTGCGACGAGGCGGTCGTCATCGGGATGGCCGAGCGAGCGTTCCAAGCTCCGTCAGACCGGGGGTCGGGACCGTCTGAGGAGTTCCTTGCCCAACAGGACCCGAACGGCGAGCAGCGCAACGCACGATCAGCACAGGAAGCGGCTCGTCGTGCTCGCCGGGAGATCCTCCGGTTCTGCGTCGCGAACCGGCTCCAGTTCATGTGGACGCTCACCTTCGCCGAATCGGTGTGGGACGTCGACGAGGCCAGGCGTGCAGTCGCCGCGCTGATCGAGCAGCTTCGGGAGTTGTTCGGAGGGCCGTTCCCGTACCTGTACGTGTTCGAGTTGCACCCGGGCGGCCACGGCTTGCACGTGCACCTGGCGGTGCCGAGGTACATCCCGCACGACGGCGTCGCTGAGGGGTGGGGTCGTGGTCACGTGTGGGTGACTGGGCCGAAGCGTCGAGGCCTGGCGGCGGCGGTGGCGGCGCGCTCGGCTGCTCGGTACCTGGCGAAGTACGTGGACAAGGCGATCGAGGAGGGGCACTCGTTCGGTCGTCACCGCTACGAGCGGGCGCAGGGGTTCGCTCCGAAGCGGGTGCGGCTTCGGCGCTGGGACATCGCCGACGGCATCCGCTACGTGATCGAACGGTTCGGGCGGCAGCCGTCGTACGTGTGGAAGTCGAGCAGCGATCCCGGCTGGCTGGGTCCGCCGTGCTGCAAGATGTGGTTCGACCCGGTGGCGCCCGATGGGTGACCGGGACGTGTCACGGGTTGCGGCAACGGTCGTGACCATCGGGCTTCGGCTTGCGGCGAAGCGGGACCAACGGGAGGAGTCCGCCGATGTTGACGGTGGCGTACGTACGAGTGTCGACCGACGATCAGGTGGAGTACTCGCCGGAGGCGCAAGCGAAGCGGTGTCGTGAGTTCGCGCGGACCCACGAGCTCGGAGCGGTCACGGTGCTGGCCGACGAGGGGTGGTCGGGCAAGGACCTCGAGCGTCCCGAGATGCGTCGACTCCTGGAGCTGGTCGAGGCCGGGCAGGTCGCCAACGTCGTGGTGTGGCGGTTCGACCGGCTCGCCCGCAACTCGTCGGACTTCTCGCACCTGGTCAAGCTCCTGGATGAGCAGTGTGTCGGGCTGTACTCGATCTCGGAGGGTCGGGCGGACACGGCGTCGGCGTCGGGTCGGATGCAGCTCGGGTTCCAGGGCGTGCTGGCGCAGTGGTACCGGGAGCACATCGCCGAGAACGTCACTCGGGCGGTGGAGGAAGGGATCAAGTCGGGTCGGCATCTGAACCGGGCGCCAACGGGCTACCGGATGGTGGACGGTGCACTCGTGCCGGGCGATGACGCCCCGCTCGTGCGGCGGGTGTTCGAGCTGCGGGCCGAGGGCCTGTCGTATCGGGCGATCGAGGAGCGGATCGGGATCAAGTACTCGACGGTGCGGGCCATCGTGTTGAACCGGGTGTACTGCGGGTTCGTGAAGTACCACGACGAGTGGTACCCGGGCCTGCACGAGGCGCTGGTCACCGAGGCCGAGTTCGGTGCAGCGCAGCGGGCACACACGCCAGGCCAGCGGCGAAGTCGTGATCTGCTGTCGGGCCGGGTGCGCTGCGGGCTGTGCTCGAAGGTGCTCGGCGTCGAGTACAACGAGCGTGGCCAGGCGATCTACCGGTGCAAGCACCGGGGCCGGGGCTGTGAGGGCGTGTCAGGCCGCTCCGCGAGTGGGCTCCTACGGGCAGCCGTGCTCGGGCTCGACGTGCTGGGCGAGGACCGGGATCTTCAGGACGCCATCCGGGCCGAGCTGAGCCGCCACGACCAACCCGCCAGCGGCGCGGATGGGCCGCAGGCGGTCGCCCGCTTGAAGGCGAAGCGGGCCAAGCTCCTGGAGCTGTACTACGACGACCGGATCAGCGCCGAGGCGTTCGGCGAGGAGGAGCAGCGGCTGACAGCGCAGATGGCCGAGCTGCAACGGGCCGAGGTCGAGCGGGACGAGCGCAACGCCGAACGCTCCGAGCTGGCGCAGCGGTTCGAGGAGGTCGCCGAGCTGCTGTCGTCGGTCGGGTTCTCCGAGCTGTGGGAGGAAGCGACCGAACGGGAGCGGCGCACGCTGGTGGAGGACATGCTCGACGCCGTGTACGTCCACCCGGACCACCTGCGGGTCGTGCCCGTGGGAGCGCCGCCGCTGCGGGTCGAGCTGGCCGAGGTGGGGCTACGGCCCCCGGTTGGTATGGGACCGTTGGTGTCGGAGGGGGGACTTGAACCCCCACGCCCTTGCGGGCACTAGCCCCTCAAGCTAGCGCGTCTGCCAATTCCGCCACTCCGACGTGGACCCCACATGCCAGCGGGGCGACCGGAGACTCTAGCGCAGCGCCCCACTCCGTCCGAAACGGCCGGCGACCCGAGGTCCGCGTGTGGGATCGACGCGTCAGGTTACGAAACCACACACGAACGGCACGACCCGAGGTCCGCGTGTGAGATCGACGCGTGGGGGTACGAAACCACCCACGAACGGCACGAC
>JAFDWA010000339.1 GCA_018268735.1 Actinomycetota bacterium
GCAGCTCTGCTCCAGGATCGGTGCCACCTCGCGGGAGAACGACGGCCCGGAGGTCGTCGTGGGCCTCGCCGGCCGGCTGGTCGCCAGCATCGACGGCGGCCGGTAGCTCGAGCCGTCGCGAGCGGTGAGCCGCAGCGTCACCGTGATGTCGTCGCCGGTGCTGACGAGCCCCGCCTTGGAGATCGGCCCGACGCCGAGGTCCGACATCTTCAGCCTGGAGGTCGCCGTCGCAGTCAGGGTGTCGCCGTCGATCCGCGCCCTGACCTTCCACGTGGTCGGCACCGCAGCGCGCTTCACGTGCAGGGTGCCGGTGATCTTCGCACCGTCGCCGACGAGTCGGTCGGGTCGATCCGGTAGACGGTCTCGCCCGGGCCGGGCTGCAGCGGCTGGACGACCGGCAGCGTCTGGTCGACGCCGTCGTCCGCGATCAGCGTGGCGCTGATGACCCCGCGGTTGAGGAAGGCTGCGACGCCCAGGACCGCGAGCGACGACACCACGAGGGTCCACCACGGGTGGTGTCGGATCGTCCTCGTCACAGCGACCATGTCTCCTCCGCGCCGCATCCGCGACCCCGCCGGGTGCTTCAGCGTATCGACATGACCGACAGCACGACGATGAGGACCACGACACCGACCATGACCAGCGCGGCCGCCACCGGCGGATGGCTCGGGCGGTCGCTCACGTGGGGACCGGCTCGTCGGCGGGGGCTCCCTCGACATCGGCTCCACCGGTCGCCACGATGCCCACGATCGAGATCGCACCCGCAGGGCACGCCTGCGCTCCCATCCAGGCCGACTCGGCCCACTCCGGTGGCACCTGGAGCATGTGGATGTCGATCTTGCCCTCGGCGTCGAGCGGGTAGGAGTGCGGCGCCCAGCGGTGGCAGTTGCCCCAGCCCTCGCAGATGCCGGGGTGCGCTCGCACCAGCAGCGACTCGGTGCGGCCGTCCGGCCGTCGGACCGTCATGACGTCACCTCCGCGGCTCGGTCGGCGCGCATCGCAGCGAGCATCCCGGTCGTCCTGGCCACCTCGTCCATGATCTCCTCCATGACCACCTCGACGGTGCCGATCGCGTGGATGACACCGACGCTCTCGCCGGCCCACACCGGCTGGACCGACACGTCGTCGACGTCGGCGGCCGAGAACCGCTGCGCGGCGCGTTCGGGTCCGCAACCGGACTCCCACTCGTCCACCAACCGGTTGCGCAGCACCCGGCCGTCGTGACCTGTGGGCCACGCCGGCCCTCGCACGACGTCGATCACGTCGGTGCGCACCGTGTCGGTCGCACGAGCCTCCAGCACCGCTCGGCGTTCCGCAGCGGTCGTGATCGCCTCGGCGGTCGCGAGGAACCGCGTCCCCATGGACACCCCGTCGGCGCCGAGGGCGAGAGCGGCGACGACGCCACGGCCGTCGCCGATGCCGCCGGCGGCGACGACCGGGAGGTCACCGACGCGGTCGCGGATCGACGGCAGCACCGCCATCGTCGACGGACCCCGCCGTCCGTGCCCGCCGGCGTCGGAGCCCTGGGCCACCAGCACGTCAGCGCCTGCTTCGACGGCCCGGTCGACCTCCTCCGGCGTGTGCACGCCGCAGAGCAGCATCGCACCGGCGGCGTGCACCGCATCGGCATGCGGCCGTGGATCGCCGAAGGAGAGCTGCACCGCTGCAGGTCCCGCATCGAGCGCTGCGTGCAACGCAGCGGCATCGTGGACGAGCGCGAACGTGACGAATCCGACGCCGATGCGCGACCCGCCCGCAGCCTCGAGCTCCCGCTCGAGCCATGCACGGTCGCCGTACCCGCCGCCGATGAGTCCGAGGCCGCCCGCAGCGGTCACCGCGGCGGCGAGACGACCGCCGGCGGTGTCGCCCATCGGGGCGTTGAGCACCGGGTGGCGCACGCCGAGCAGTCGTGTCAGCCGGGTCGACAGCACCGGAGCGTGCGGAGGGGCTCCCTCGACGCTGTCGCCGACGGTCATGCGCCGGAGCGTTCGACCGGTCGGTCGTGTGCGGCCTCCTCGGCCGCCTCCACCTTCGACTCGTGCAGCACGAAGCCCATCATCCCGCCGAAGCCGGGGCCACCCCAGAAGCCGGTGAAGGCACCCAGGGCGAGTGCTGCGGACAGCTCCATGCCGGCGATGTACCCCGCCAGAGCGCAGAACCCGCCGACGACGAAGAAGCCGACGATCGTACCGATCAGGATGGACCGCCCGGTCCCCGGCGCCAGCGAGGGCGTCGGTGCCGCCGGACTGGTCCCGTGCACCGCTGTTGTTTCGGTCATCGATCGCAACGTACCCGGTGACGACGCTTTTCTCCAGTACTTGGTGGACAAACTGCGGGCCCCCGGGGACGGCGCCGGGCGCCGCCCCGTCCGAGAGGGGATTGCATCGTGATACGATCTATTCGATGATCGAGTGGATCGACCGCGGACTGCGCTCGCACGCGGTGGTGCGCGTCCGTGGCGGCATGGGCCCGGCAGTGGCCACCGTCGGCATCGCGAGCGGCCTCATCGGCGCGGCGTACGTCGGGGTGCTGCACCTGCTGCAGAAGGTGCTCGATCCCTCGCTGCACGGACCGGCCGTCCAGCTCGGGATCCTCGTCGCCGTCGGTGCAGCCGTCGCGCTGATCACCCGCGTCGGCGGCGAGACCGGCAACGTCGAGCTGCTCGTCGACAACATCCACGTCCTCGGCGGGGCGGAGGACGTGCGAGGGCTCCGCTCCCTCATCCCGGCGTC
>JAFDWA010000033.1 GCA_018268735.1 Actinomycetota bacterium
AAGCGGCCAGACCCCGGTGGGTCACCGGCACGCCGGCTTCGGCAGGCGCGGCGACCACCGACGACAGCCCCGGGACCACGGCACAGGCGATCCCTGCATCGGCGAGCACCTGTGCTTCCTCTCCGCCTCGGCCGAACACGAACGGGTCACCGCCCTTGAGGCGGACCACCTCGCGGCCCTGTCGGCCCAGCTCGACCAGCAGCGCGGAGATCATCTCCTGTGGCACCGGTCGGCCCGGCCGCTTGCCGACGTCGATCAGCTCGGCGTCGGGTGACGCGAGAGCGAGCACCGCGTCGTCGACGAGGGCGTCGTGGACCACCACCTCCGCAGCGGCGATCACACGGGCGGCGCGCACGGTGAGCAGGTCCGGGTCGCCCGGCCCGGCCCCGACCAGCCAGACCGTCATGACCGACGCCCCCGGCGACGGACCGTCGGCGCCGGCAGGACGGTCTCCAGCTCCTGGACGCCGACCCGAAGGCAGAAGTCGCCGAAGGTCTCGCCGTCGGTCCGTTCGGCACCGAAGCGCTCGACCACCGGCGCGAGCAGGGTCGGGATCTCGTCGAGGCCGACGTCGGCCCGCAGTCGGACCCCGAGCCGGTCACCCGCCGCGGCGCCGCCGACGTAGACGTCGTAGGTGCGCTTGGTGCGTCCGACGACTCCGATCTCGGCGTTGTAGGGCCGGGCGCAGCCGTTCGGGCAGCCGGTCATGTTCAACCGGACCGGGGTGCCGGCGACGCCGCTGTCGGCGAACACCTTGTCGAGTCCGTCGACGAGCGTTGGGAGCACCCGTTCGGCCTCGCCGAGCGCCTGGCCGCACGTCGGCAACGCGGGGCACGCGATCGCAAGGCGCTGCAACGGGGTGACCTCATCGTCGAGCTTGATCCCGTGGTCGCGGAGCCGCCGGGTGACCTCGTCGCGTCGGGCGCCGTCGATGCCGGTGAGCAGCAGGTCCTGTCGGGCGCTGACCCGGATCTCGCGGACGAGCCCGGCGTCGAGCAGTTCACGGACGGCTGCTCGTGGCCTCCACGCATCGTCGTCGCGGAGACGACCCGACGGGATCGGCACGCCGAGCACCCAGTCGCCCGAGTCGGTCGGGCTCCAGCCGTGGTGCTCGTCGTGGTCCAACCACGGGAGCAGCTCTGGTGGATCGCCCACCGGGGCGCCGAGACGCTCTTCGATCTGGGCCCGAACCCATTCCGTGCCGCGATCGTCGACGAGGTACTTGAGGCGGTTCCGTTGCCGGTCGACGCGTTCGCCGTGGTCGCGCTGCATGGTCACGACGGCCTCGATCGCCGGGATCAGCCGCTCCGGTTCGACCCACCCGACCGGGCTCGCGAGGCGCGGATAGGTGTCGTCCTCTCGGGCGTGGCTCATGCCCAACCCGCCGCCGACGAGGATCGTCCATCCCGTCAGCTCACCTCGATAGCCGTCGGTGAGCGTCGGGACGAGACCCACGTCGTGACCGTGGACGTCGATGCAGTTGTCGCCGGGCCACGCGAGCCCGATCTTGAACTTCCGGGGCAGGTACACGTCGCCGTAGATCGGCTCCTCGATCCCAGCACGGCGCTCCCCAGGGTGGGCGCTCACGGCACGGTCGCCGTCGAGCCAGATCTCCCAGTACGCAGCGGTCTTCGGCCGGAAGTGCGCCGCGATGGCAGCGACTGCCGGGCCGAGCACGTGCTCTCGGCCGTCGGCGTGGGGCATCGGGCACGCGACGGTGTTGCGCACGACATCGCCGCAGGCACCGAGGGTGGTGACCAGTTCGGCGTTGAGCGATGAGATGAGCGGCCTGAGGTTCGCCTTGGCGGTGGCGTGGAACTGGACGCCCTGTCGGGTGGTCAGCCGCAGCGACCCGTCCGCGAGCTCGGCGACGCGGTCGAGCGCTCGCCACTGCTCCGGCTGGAGCCGACCGCCGGGGACAGAGGCGCGGACCATGCAGGAGTGCTCGAGCGGCAGCTTCTTCGCAGCGCGCTCCCGGCGGACGTCGCGGTCGTCCTGCTGGTAGATGCCGTGGAACTTCAACAGCACGGCGCTCTGGTCGTCGAAGGGATCCTCCGGCCGTGTGAGCTCCTCCGAGAGATGGCCGCGGAGGTGCCTGCTCGCCGCCTTGACGGCCTCGACGTCACCGGACATCGCCGGACCTCCCGATCGCGAGCGAGACGCTCGATGCAGCGACGGGCTCCAGGTGCAACCCGCACTCGGTCTTGTCGCTGTCGGCCCAACGTCCCGACCGCGGATCCTGACCGGCGGCAACGGGGCGCGTGCAGGGCCAGCACCCGATCGACGGGTAGCCGCGCTCGGTGAGCGGGTTGTGCGGAAGGTCGTGGTCGAGGTGGTAGCGGTCGACGTCCTCGTCGGAGGTGAACGCAAGCGGGTTCACCTTGATGACCTGGTGCGCCTCGTTCCATGACAGCACGGGCGCACCGGCGCGAGCTGCTCCGTCGGCTCTGCGCAGCCCGCTGATCCATGCGGAAGCCCCCGCAAGCGCACGTCCCAGCGGTTCGACCTTCCGGACCGCGCAGCAGCCTTCGACGTCGTCACGCCACCGTTGGTCCGGTCGGACCGACGGATCGGGTCCGACCACCTCGAGGTTCGCACCCACACGGGACGACAGGTCCCGGGCGTACCAGAGCGTCTCGGGGAACAGGTACTGCGTGTCGATCAGGACGATGCGAGTACCTGGCGCATGGGTCGCGACGAGGTGGACGAGCACGGCGTCGCCGAAGCTCGCCGTCGTCACGAGACCGTCGCCGAAGGTCGACGCGGCCCAGGTCACGATCTCAGCGGGCGATGCGGGATCCATGTCCGGCAGCGGCCGGTCGGAGGGCAGCGTGGCAGCCATGGCCGGACAACGTAGCCTATTCCTGACTTAGCTGGTCAACTTTGTCGTATTTGTGCGGACCTCCCCCTCGGACACCCACGACGACGCTCGAGGTCCCGGGACGCACGTCCGGTCCCTATCGTCACCACCGTGGACGCACCGCTCCCCCATCCGTTCCCCGTCGCGCTCGACCTCCGTGGCGTCGACGTCCTCGTCGTGGGGGGCGGACGCATCGCCGCTCGCAAGGCGCGATCGCTGCTCGACGCCGGCGCCGTCGTCACGGCAGTCGCACCACGCTTCGACGAGGAGTTCCCGGCCGAAGCGACCAGGATCACCCGGTCCTACGAAGCGGATGACATCCGAGGGCGGATGCTCGTGATCTCCGCGACCGACGACGACAGCGGTGCCCGCGCCTCGCTCGACGCGGCCGCTGCGGGAACCTGGGTCAACGTGGCCGACGACCCCGAGCGGTGCACGTGCCACCTCCCCGCTGTGCTTCGACACGGTCCGGTCACCGTGGCGGTCAGCACCGGTGGCGCGAGCCCCGCGCTCGCCGGCTGGATCCGCGATCGCATCGCCGACGTGATCGGTCCCGAGGTCGGCGTCGTCGCCGAGTCGCTCGCAACCACTCGCGCCGCCATGCACGCACGGGGCGAGTCGACAGAAGCGATCGACTGGCGCCCGATCATCGAGGCGGCGCTTGCGCAGGCACTCGGCGAAGCCTCGACAGCGCAGAGGATGTAGTCACATCCCCCGTTAGGATGACTACATGGACGTCGCCATCCGCGAGCTCAAGGCCAAGCTGTCGGCGTATGTGCAGCGCGCTGCCGCAGGTGAGCACATCACGGTCACAGACCGGGGCCGACCGGTTGCCGTGCTCGGACCTCCCGTAGGACAGGTCGACCTCGCTGAGGCGGTTCGTCAAGGATGGGTCACGCCGGCCAGCTCGCAAGGCCTCCGACCGGTTCGGCGTCGCCGTGCCGTCCGACCGGTCATGGACGCTCTCGGTGAGGACCGCGGCGAGTGACCACCTACGTCGACTCCAGCGCGCTGCTCAAGCGCTACATCGACGAGGCGGACGCCGATCGAGCGGTCGAGTTGCTCGACGCGGATCCGGTGCTGGTCTCCGGACGACACACGATCGTCGAAGTCAGGCGCAACCTGGCACGACTGCTCTCGACAACCGAGGTCGCAGGGGCTCGCGCCGACTTCGCTCAGGACCTGCAGTCGATCTCGATCATCGAACTGGATGCTCACACCTGTGAGCTCGCCGCGACCATCGCCGAGCAGACCGCTGTCCGGTCACTCGACGCGCTCCATCTCGCGGCAGCACGGCGCCTCGGAACAGCGCTCACCTTCCTGACCTTCGACGTCCGTCAGGCCCAGGTTGCGAGATCGCTCGGCTTCGCGGTCGCAGGCGTCTGAGCTCGAGGCCTCCGGCCGGTCCGGATACTCGCTGGCTGTCGTCCTGCCGGTCAGAGCCGGGAGGACGACAGCCAGGACGATGGAGGGCCGCTACTTCTTCTTGCCCTTCTTGCCCTTCTTGGACTTCTTGGACTTCTTCTTGCCCTTGTCGTCCTTCTTCTTGCCCTTCTTCTCCTTCTTCTTGGCCATGTCACCTCCCCTGCATCTCGTCATCGGCGACTCCGAGAACGTAGGCCGCCCGTCGGGCCCGCACCCGCAGGCACCGGCGAGCCCTCAGCTCATCGCAGCGATCATCTGCTTGCCCGGATACCTTCCGAACGTCCCCAGGTGGTTGGCGATCCCGCTCGTGAAGCTCTCGACGTACGCCAACTTGCGGATGAGGTAGCTGTGCTGCTCCTTCGGGTCCAGGTAGAGGTTGTAGAGCCGTCCATGGCTGTACTTCTGGGTGACGCCGGTGAAGCCGCCGAGGTTCATGCAGTCGCGGTCGTCGTCGGAGGTGGATGCGACCATGAACTTCCACTCCCCGACCCGCAGCGCCGAGAACACGTTCGTCAACCAGTAGTACAGGTACTTGCGGTTCGAGATGCCGTCGGGACCGAGCAGGAACGACGTCTGGTCGACGCCGTCGATGAAGCGGTCCACCGGCAACGTGTCCTCGGCTCCGGCAAGGCGCAGGAACGTGTTGAACAGGTCCATCTGCGACAGCAGCCCGTCGGACGCACGGTCGGGCTCGATCATCCCGGGCCACACCACGATCGCGGGCACGCGCTGGCCGCCCTCCCACGTGGATCCCTTCGCGCTGCGGAAGGGCGAGTAGGCGGCATCCGGCCACGTCTCCATCTCGGGGCCGTTGTCGGAGGAGATGAAGATGATCGTGTCGTCCATCTGCCCGGTCGCCTCGAGCTCGGCGACGAGGCGACCGACGATGTCGTCGAGCTCGATGATCGTGTCCTTGTAGGGGTGCTTGGCCGGTGACGACCCGAGGAACCGCTCGTGGGGGTAGTTGTCGAAGTGCGCTCCGCGGGTGCAGTGGTACAGGAACCACGGCGAACGCTCTGCCGGCGCCGGTTCCGCCATCCGTCGGATGAAGTCGAGCGAGTAGTCGGTCCACTTCTCGTCCAGCAGCGACAGGACCGGGATCGTGACCTCCTCGACCTGCTCGGTCTCGCCGCCGCGGGTCGCGTGCACGAAGCACTTGTTGAACGGGAGGTTCTCCACCCAGCGGGTGCGCCCCTCGCTGTAGACGATCTCCGGGAAGAAGTACGGGTCGCGCCACTCCGTGTACATGTCCGACACCGACAGGAACCCGTAGTAGTCGTCGAAGCCGACGTTCTGCGGTTGGGACTCGACGTTCTCGCCGATGTGCCACTTGCCGACCGCCTGGGTGACGTACCCGGCGTCGGAGAGCAGCTCCGCGAGCGTCACCTCGCCGTCGAGTCCACCCGGCTGGCCGTACATCGGCGGGCGAAGCAGCCCGTGTCGCATCGGCAGGCGGCCGGTCATGAACGAGGCCCGCGACGGCGTGCACGAGGGCTCGGAGTAGCACGACGTGAGCAGCAGCCCCCGTCGAGCCAGCCGGTCGATGTTCGGTGTGGGTGCACCGACGGCGACGCCGCCGCCGTAGCAGCCGAAGTCACCCCAGCCCACGTCGTCGAACAGGACGACCAGCACGTTCGGACGACGGCCGCTCGCTCGGTACCGGTCGAGCGCCGCGGCGGCGGCGACCTCCTGGTCCTCGAGCACGAACCGCGGTTCGAGGCTGTCGCTCAGCACGGTCGTCTCCGCGACCACCGGATCATGTGCCATCGCCGTCCCCCTGACGTCACCGGTCGCCGCAGGTGACCGTCCCGGGCCGGAGGCTAGCCACCTCGAGGTCGACATGACGCTGAGGGGACGGCGGACCTTCGGCCCTTCCCCGCGCCATGATGGACCGGTGCCCGGGTCCAACCGACGTCGACGATCCGAGCCGGCCGGTCCGATGCTCTCCCGACGTGGCCTGCTCGCCGGCAGCACCGTCGGGCTGATCCTCTCGGGATGCAGCACCGACGACGCCGCGGCTCCGACCACCACAGGTCGTCGATCGGATGCCGCGCCGAGTGAACCGACCACGACCTCCCGAGCAACGCCGCCGCTGCCGGGGTGCGTGCTCACCCCAGAGCTCACCGCCGGGCCGTACTACCTCGACGGCCCGCTCGCCCGGTCCGACATCACCGAGGGACGGCCGGGCACACCGCTGGAGTTCCGGGTCCGCGTCCTCGCACTCCCGGGCTGCACACCGCTCACCGGAGCTGCAGTCGACGTCTGGCACTGCGATGCCGGTGGTGAGTACTCGGGGTTCAACGGCAACAGCCTGGAGGCCACCGCAGCCCAGGGGAGGAACGACCGGCGCTTCCTGCGCGGCGTGCAGGTCACCGATGCGGACGGGATCGCGTCCTTCACGACGATCTTCCCCGGGTGGTACGAGGGCCGGACCGTCCACATCCACCTGAAGGTCCACGACGGCGGATCGCTCGGCTCGACCTACGACGGTGGCCACGTCGCCCACGTCGGCCAGGCGTTCTTCGACGAGGCGATCACCGCCGACGTCCTCGGCTCCGGTGCCTACACCGCCCACACGGGCACCAGGACGACCAACGACGAGGACTCGATCTTCCGCCAGGCCGGATCGGGAGCGATCACCACGATGGAACCGAAGCGCGCCGGTGGGGAGCAGCCCGGCTTCGTCGGTGAGTTCACCTGCATGGTCGACCCGAGCGCGACCCCACCGCCCGCACCGCTGTTCTGAGGCCATCGGGAACGAGGTCATCGCTCTGCAGCGAGCGATCCCGGCGACACATGATCACCGCTGGATCACCGTCGGCCCAACAGCCGGCACTCGGGATCGAGGGAGATGTGGGACAACCTCAGCAGCGACGAGAAGACGAGGAGGACTTCTGATGCAGTGGCTGACACGCTCGCGATGTAGCCCTCGAATTCGGAACTCACCTCCCAGGGCGGCCACCGCATCCGAAGTCACCTTTCCCATGGAGACGCATCGCAACGACTAGCCAAGATCCCGTTCTCCGTGTGCGAGATCAACCCCTGAGTGGTCCATCTCACACACGAACCCCAGCAAACTGAGGTTCGTGTGCGAGAACGACTGCTGGGCGGTCCATCTCACACGCGAATGCCGTAGCCCCGCATCACCGGACTGGGCCGATCGGCCTCCTCCGGAGCAGATCACCTCATTTGCAGTCACGCTCAGTGGTTGTTCCATGACCGAACGAGGTGGACGACCGGTCCGCCGAACCTCAGGGGGACACAGCATGCCGAACTCACACGCCGTCGAACTGCACATGGGAACCGGCGAGTCGGGCAGCGCCCGCCTCGAGATCGTCTCGGTGGACGAGCACGGCGACCGATTCGTCATCGACATCACCGGTCCGGAGGCCGACGTCCGAGCGGAGGCCGAGTTCCTCTCCGAGCAGTACCACCTCGCCCTCGCCTGAACCAGGGGCATCTGCCATCTGCGGACCGCCCGGCGGCAGCGGGGACCTGCTCACCATGTCGCCGCACCCGATGTCGCCGCACTCAAGGCCGCCGCACTCAAGGCCGCCGCATGGTTGGGCCGTGAGATCGGTCACACGGATTACGGAACACGATCGAACCGTAATAGGGTTGGTTACGGAACAGTTGTGAACCGTTATCCGCTCGGGCTCCTCCCGACGTCGGAGCTCACAGGACAGGAAACCCGGATGTCAGAAGAACTCGTCTACCGGCGGCGCTGGTGGATCCTCGGCGTGCTCTGCCTCTCCCTGGTGGTCATCACGCTCGACAATACGATCCTCAACGTCGCGCTGCCGACGCTGGTCAAGGACCTCCACGCGTCGAACAGTCAGCTGCAGTGGATCGTGGACAGCTACACGCTCGTCTTCGCCGGCCTCCTGCTGACCGCCGGCAGCCTCGGTGACCGCTTCGGTCGCAAGGGAGCGCTGCAGGTCGGCCTGGCGATCTTCGCCATCGGCTCGGCGCTCTCGGCGCTCGCAACCGACCCGAACCACCTGATCGCCACTCGCGCGCTGATGGGCATCGGCGGCGCGTTCATCATGCCCGCGACGTTGTCGATCCTGACCAACGTCTTCCCTGCCGACGAGCGCGGCCGGGCCATCGGCATCTGGGCCGGGGTGTCGGGACTGGGCATCGCGCTGGGCCCGCTCCTCGGGGGCTACCTCGTCGAGCACTTCGGCTGGCACGAGGTGTTCACGGTCAACATCCCGATCGCAGCACTCGCCATCATCGCCGGAGGGTTCCTGCTCCCCCGCTCGAAGGACCCGAGCGCGCCACGGCTCGACATCCTCGGCGCCGTCCTCTCGATCGCCGGGCTGACCGCCCTCGTCTACTCGCTGATCGAGGCGCCGACGCGTGGGTGGGGCGACAGCGTGATCCTCGCCGGATTCGCTGCCGCGGCGGTCCTGCTGGGGATCTTCGCCGTGCACGAGCTGCACACCCCGGAGCCCATGCTCGACGTGTCCTTCTTCAAGAACCCCCGGTTCACCGCTGCAAGCCTCTCCATCACGTTGGTGTTCTTCGCGATGTTCGGCTATTCGTTCCTGCAGACCCAGTACTTCCAGTTCGTACTCGGCTACTCACCGGCCGAGACCGGCGTGCGCCTGCTCCCGCTGGCGCTCACGCTGATGGTCGTCGCGCCGCTGTCGAACCTGATCGTCGAGCGGGTCGGCACGAAGGTCGTCGTCGCCACGGGCCTCGCCCTCGTGTCGCTCAGCCTGCTGCTGCAGCTCAACCTCACCGCCGACAGCGCCTACTTCCCGGTCATGTGGCGCATGATGCTGCTGGCGGTGGGCATGGGGCTGACGATGGCACCGGCGACCGACTCGATCATGGGGTCGCTGCCGCTCGCCAAGGCGGGCGTCGGCTCCGCCATGAACGACACGACCCGTCAGGTCGGCGGGGCACTCGGCGTTGCGGTCATCGGCAGCGTGCTCTCCTCGGTCTACGGCTCGAAGGTCACCGATGCGTTCGGTGCCAAGATGCCGCACCAGGCGCTCGAGGCGGCTCAGAGCGGCATCGGCGGAGCACTCGAGGTGGCCAAGCGGGCCGGTGCGCTCGGTGAGCCGATCGCACGGCTCGCTCGATCAGCGTTCGTCGATGCGATGCACGGCGGAGCGCTCGTTGCAGCCGGCGCCGCGTTGCTCGGTGTGATCGTCGCCGCCGTGTTCCTCCCGGCCCACGCCCGAGAGGCCGACGCAGCACTGCAGGCGGCGGAGTACGAGGCCGAGATGACCGACGCGGCCTCGCACGGCGATGACGTCGCGCCGGTCCCACAGGCATGACCCCTGCGGCTGCAGAGGCAGCACGTGCACCCGGTCGCCCGCGCGACCCCCATGTGGATCAGGCGATCCTCGATGCAGCAGTCGGGCTGCTGTCCGACGGCGGCATCGAGGCCCTGTCCGTCGAAGCTGTCGCGTGCCGTGCCGGCGTGTCGCGCACCAGCGTCTATCGCCGCTACGCGGATCGGATCGACCTCATGGAGGCGGTGTTCAACGCCGCCGCGGCAGCCAAGCCGGAGCCGCCTGACACCGGATCGGTGCGCACCGACATGCTGCAGCTGGTCGAGCAGCTGCGGGCGGCGTTGCTGGAGTCCGACGCCGGGAGCATGCTTCCGGCGATGTTGAGCGCCGCCCGGGAGAACCCCGAGGTGCGGGTCGCGCTCGAGCGGTTCACCGGGTCACGTCGCTCGCCGACCGTGGAGGTGATCCGTCGCGGCATCGAACGTGGGGAGCTGCGTGCCGACACCGATGCCGACCTGCTCGCCGACACGCTCGTCGGGTCGGTGATCTACCGGCTGCTCATGCGCAACGGCACCTTCGGCGCCCGGCGGGCCGAGCAGCTCGTGGACCTCCTCGTCGGAGGTGCCGGCGCCCGCCCCTGAGAGGGTCCTGCAGCCGCGACGCCACGAGTCCCGGACCGACACCACCCCGAGCGGGCCCATGCGAGAGCAGGTCGGCTGCGAAGGTCAGCCCTCCGCGACGTCCTCTGCGAGGATCCCGTACAGGGCCTTGCGTGCATCGTTGAGCACCCCACGAGAGCGTTCGACCTGGTCCGGGGTGCCGGTGTCGACGACCTGCTGGAACGCCATCGCGATCTGAGC
>JAFDWA010000340.1 GCA_018268735.1 Actinomycetota bacterium
CTCGACGCCACCCCGATGGTCAAGTCCGACTTCGAGAAGCGCCGCGAGATGGCGAACAAGCTGCTGCGCCTCGACCCGCTGGGGTTGCGCCACAAGCTCCCACGCGAGGCGTTCGTGTGGCTGCATGCGACGGGTCGGCGGCTCGCCTACCGGTTCACCAACACCGAGCAGGTCGGCGGCGCCTCAGGCATCACCGATGCCGAGTTCTTCCTCACCGACGACATCGACGACTCGACCCTCGTGCTGTTCGCGGTCTGCCGCGATCCCCTCGGCTGAGCGTCGACGCAGCAGCTCCACGAGCGGGTCGACCGCGAGGAGGCCGGTCGCGAACAGCGCCCACGCGTGGGTGATCTCGAACCCGTTCATCCACTCGAAGTCGACGACGAAGTGGCCCCGGGTCTGCTTCGCCACGATGACCGCCGCTGCGAGGCCGAACGCCCCGATGCACGCCGTGCGCAGCAGCACCTGGCCGCGACCGACCGCGAGCGCGAGCAACGTGACGGCGAAGGTCGCGAGGCCCACCCACACGCCGAGGAACACGACGGCCGCGACGCCGACAGCGGACGCGACGAGGGCTGCCCGGACGAGCGGGATCGCCCACCCATCGACTGCGAAGGGTCCGATCCCGGCGACCTCGATCGTGCCGATCTCCTCGTCGGGGAGCGGCTCACCTGCCAGCCATCGCATCGGGCGCACCACGAGGAGGAGGCAGATCAACGTGCCGATGAGCGATGCGGCGAGCGCGACCCAGACCATCCTCTGCGGGGTCCATGTGAGGGTGATCGTGGCATCCGCGCCGACCTGCGTCGGATCCACCCTCCATCCGTTCGCGAAGCCGTCGACGAGCGTCGGTTCACCGAGATCGACCGTCGTCGTGGCGCCGGAGGCGGTGTGACCCGACGCGGTTGCCTTCCAGCCGGGGGAGAGGCTCTGGCCCAGCACGACCCAGTACGGCTCGGCGGCGTTCGAGACCTGGGCGGTGTAGGTGATGCGGCCGTCACGGTGCGTCGTGGTGCGCGGGGGCGTCGGGCCGGGCCCCGGTGGATCGGCGACGGTGTCGGTGCCCGCCGTTCCGCCGGCGGCCGAGGCGAGGGTCAGGAGGTCGACGTCGATGCCGGTGTGGCGCCCGTCAGCGGTCTCGAGGAGCGTGCGGCCGGCGGGGATGGCGACGGCGGCGCCGGCTGCCCCGACCCCTGGGGTCGGTCGGTCGCATGCCTGCAGGTGCAGGAGGTTGCGCGAGAGTGCGTCCCCCGTGGTCCCGACGAGCTGCAGCCCGATCGGCTGGCCACCGATCTGCAGCAGATCGGAACGGCAGGTGTCGGGCAGGGGCGCATCGGCGGCCGGCTGGGCCCTGGTCGGCAGGCCGAGCTCGGCGATGCCGACGGGCACCACGGTGCGGCTGCCGCTGAACCAGTCGAGCGAGGTCACCTCGTGCAGCTCGTCGATCCGGAACCGGAACGTCGTGCCGGTGACAGGACCGGTCGGAACGTCGACGGTCGTCGTCGCCCCGCGGGCCCGGCCGTCGCCGGCTGCCACCCCGCCGAGGTCGATCGTGGGGCCGGGGCGGCCGTCCACGAGGAGCGTCATCTTCGACGGGATGGAGTGGCGTCCGTCGGCGACGACGGTGATCGGAAGGTGCTCGAAGGTGACCGGGCTCGGGTAGGTCACCTCGATCCAGTCGCCGATCGAGCCGTTGACCGGTGTCTGCCATGCGCTGGCGGGGTCACCGTCGACTGCTGCGGCGGCCCGTGAGCGGAGGTCGCCGGGCAGGCTGGCGCCCGAGGTGGCGGTCAGGCCGCCCTCGGCTGCCGAGGGCAGACCGAGGAGCTCGTCGACCTGCTGATCGGGGATCCGACCGCTGATGCGGGCCTTGCCGAACGGCAGGAACGTGCGGGCCACGGGCCCCTCGACCCAGCGCAGCATCTGTCGCTCCTCGTCGTCGGTGACGACCTCGGCCGGGTTCGCGGAGCGACGCTGGAACACATAGGACAGCGCTCGGGCGATCGACGTCGGCCCGACGGCGTCGAGGAGGTCGGTCGGTGGACGGATGACCTCCTCGGTCGGGGCGACGCCGGGCACCGACACCTCGGCGAGGCCGACGTCGGACACGCCGGTCCAGCGGGCGAGCTCTCCCATGTTCGTGTTGGTGATCGTGATGCGCAGGGTCCGGAACGTGCGTGAGGGGAAGGTGACGGTCTGTCCGGGGACGACGCGCGACGCGTCGCCGAGGGAGGCGTGCACGACCTGGCCGTCGACGGCGTTCGCCGTTGCGCCGAAGCCGAGGTCGACGCCCGTGATCCAGCGGTTCGCCGCCTTCTGGGCCTGGAGCAACGTGAGGTGGTCGGTGGTGACCGGTCGGTCGTAGGTGATCTGGAGGTACTGGCCCCGCACGCTCTCGAACGCACCCACCTGCCAGGCGGTGCTCGGATCGCCGTCGATCGCCCGAGCGGCGCGGCCGCTCGGCGTGTAGCTGACCGGGTTGCCGTACGACGAGGCCCTTGCGACTGCGCCACCGACCTGCTCGGAGACGGTGTAGGCGTCGTCGCCGGCACCGGGGAACACGTCGAGGCGGTTGTCGGCGGGGTCCTTCACCAACGGCCGTTCACCGGCCATCTCGGTGTAGCCGTCGTTCTCGCGCACCGAACCCCACCGTCGGGCCTGGCGTCGGTTCGTGTCGGTGACCACCAGCGACGAGTCCGGCTCCCGGGTGAT
>JAFDWA010000341.1 GCA_018268735.1 Actinomycetota bacterium
GGTGCATCCGAGCGATCCCAACCGGGTCGAGTGGACGAGCTTGACCGCCTCGGAGCGGTCCCGCCACGACGCCAGCACGCCCATGTCGGGGTGGCACAACCACAGGTGCTCGATCGCCGATGCAGCCCGCGCGACGCGCAGGACCTCGTCGAGGGCAGCGACGTCCTTCACGTCGAGCGACAGGTCGATCTCCGATCCGCAGGCCGAGTAGAGCTCCTCGAGCGTCGGCACGTGCCCGGGCAGCGCCCGACGGTCGAGGTCGCCGATGGCGGTCCGCCGCAGCCCACGGCGGACGAGGCCGTCGTGGTCGAGGACCGCGGCGCCGTCCGCGGTGCACCACACGTCGCTCTCGAGGCCGGTCGCGCCGAGGCGTCGGGCCAGGACGAACGCCTCGATCGTGTTCTCCGGTGCGTGGGCCCGTGCTCCCCGGTGCGCGAACAGCACAGGGGGGTCGAGCAACGAGGGGTGTCGATCCGGCATCGCTGCACCATTGTGCCATCCGCCACCGACCTCGGAGCCGGGTCCGGGCTGACCCACAGCGACGCATCCGCGAGAGAAAAGTCAACCCATCCACCACTTGGGCCGAAGGGATGGGGAACATTCGACCAGGAGCGATCTGACGATGGCACTCATCCGAGCGACTTGCAGCGATTGCGGCGACGTGGAGTTGCGTTCTCGCGACCTTCGTGTGCGCCAGTGTCGTGACGACGAGTCCGCGACCTACCTCTTCCGCTGCCCCATGTGCCGGATGATCGAGGTTCGTCCCGCGGAGCAGCACGTCGTGGACGTGCTCCTCGCTGCAGGGGTGCACAGCACGGAGTGGCACCTGCCGGCGGAGCTCGGCGAGCGGCCGGTCGGCGCAGCGATCACCCACGACGACGTGCTCGACTTCCACGACCTGCTGTCCACGCCGGACTGGTTCACCACGCTCGCATCGATGAACGACCGCTGAGGCGGGCGTCGACCCGTTCCCGGATCGGGTCGACCGGTTCGGCAGGTGTGGTGGCGGTGCACCGTCGACGCGCGCCACGTGGCCGTCCGACGACGACGGTTACGCTGTGTCACATGTCCGGCGACGGGATCGACTGATGATCCAGAACTTCGGGGGTGGTGAGATCCTCGCCATCATCATCCTCGCCCTGGTCCTGCTCGGCCCCGATCGGCTCCCGGAGATGGCGCGCAACGCCGGCAAGCTCATCCACAAGCTGAAGACCATGGCGAACGGCCTGCAGGGCCAGGTCCAGGGCGTCATGGACGACCCCGCGATGCAGCCGTTGCGGGAGCTCGGCGAGTTCGCAGCCCGACCACGCCAGAAGCTCGCCGAGTACGCGCTCGAGGCCGAGGCGGAGGAGCGGGCGCGAGCGGAGCAGACCTCGATGGAGGCCGCTGGAGCGGACACGACCGCCGACGGCGGTGCCGCCGACGGCGGTGCCGCCGACGTCGGTGCCGCCGCTGGGACCGAGAGGACAGCGGAGGCCGAGCCTGCCGCGGATGCGCCCGCCTCCTCCTCCGTGCAGGAGCGGGAGTCCGCCTGAGTCGTGGCGATCCTCAAGGGAGCCGAACGTGAGGGCGCCTCCATGGCGCTCGGGGACCACTTGCGGGAGCTGCGGACCCGTCTGCTGATCTGCGTCGGGACCGTCGCGGCGATGCTGATCCCGGCGTGGTTCCTCTACCCGTGGATGGTCGACGTCCTCAACGCGCCGTACTGCACTGCGCTGCGCAACCTCGACCCGCACGCCAGCTGCAAGTTCCTCGAGACGAACCTGCTCGACCCCTTCACCCTCCGGATGCGCATCGCGGGCTACGGGGCGATCTTCCTGGCGATGCCAGTGATCCTCTGGCAGCTCTGGCGGTTCATCGCTCCAGGTCTGTACCGCCGCGAGCGGCGCTATGCCCTTGCGTTCACCGTCTCGGCGACGGTGCTGTTCGCTCTCGGCGCGCTCGTTGCGTACTTCACCCTGACCCAGGCAGTGAACTTCCTCGTCACCGTCGGAGGACCGGACGTCGAGATCAGGTCGGGAATCGGCAACTTCGTGAAGCTGTCGCTGTTCATGATGCTGGCCTTCGGTGTTGGCTTCCAGTTCCCGGTCGTCGTGGTCGCCCTGCAGATGGTGGGGGTCGTGACCCCTCAACGCCTCTCCTCGTGGCGACGCCCGGCGATCCTGCTCATCACGATCATCGCTGCCGGGATCACACCGAGCGGCGACCCGATCTCGATGTTCGCGCTCGCCATCCCGATGTACATCTTCTACGAGGCGAGCATCCTCATCGGTCGACTCCTCACGCATCGCAAGCGAGTGGCGGCACGACAGCAGGCCGAAGCCGACAGGGACGCTCGCGCGGCGCGTGCTGCGGCACGTCGAACCTCGTCGGTCGACGATGACGGAGGTGGTCCCGGCTGATCACCGAGATCTCCCACGACTTCCCGCTCGACGACTTCCAGCGGGAGGCGATCGCCGCCCTCGACGCCGGGCGCAACGTCCTGGTGTCGGCACCGACCGGATCCGGCAAGACCGTCGTGGGTGAGCACGCCGTGTCGCTCGCGCTCCGCGCCGGCGCAAAGGCCTTCTACACGGCTCCCATCAAGGCGCTGTCGAACCAGAAGTACGCCGACCTGGTGCGAGTGCTCGGCGAGCCGACCGTCGGGCTGCTCACCGGTGATCGATCGATCAACCCGGACGCCCCGGTGGTCGTGATGACGACCGAGGTCCT
>JAFDWA010000342.1 GCA_018268735.1 Actinomycetota bacterium
CCCCGCAGTCGGGGGACTGCCCCGCCCGCCCGCTGTCGGCGACACCGCGCTGCGACCCGGGACCTTCGATGGTCGTTGCGCCTTCGTCACCGGTGCCGGGACGGGCCTCGGCAAGGCGATCGCCTCGGAGTTCGCCCGACTCGGCGCCGCGGTGGTGATCGCGAGCCGCAAGCCCGAGCACCTCGACGCCGGTCGCGCGGCGATCGAGGCGATCGGCGCACCGGTGCTCACCGTCACCTGCGACATCCGCGACGCCGACTCGGTCACCGAAGCCTTCGACGCGGCGACCGAGCGCTTCGGCCTGCCCGACGTCCTGGTGAACAACGCGGCGGCGAACTTCCCCGTCCCCGCCGAGGACATGTCGCCGAACGCCTGGCGGACCGTCGTCGACATCACGCTGACCGGCACGTTCCTGTGCTGTCGGGAGTTCGGCCGTCGTCACCTCGCTGCGGGCTCGCCGGGCTCGATCGTGAACATCGGGGCCAGCTACGCCTGGACCGGCGGCCCCGGGTTCGTGCACTCTGCGGCGGCGAAGGCCGGGGTGAAGAACCTCACCGAGTCGCTCGCGGTCGAGTGGGGTCCATACGGCATCCAGGTCAACTGCCTCGTGCCCGGCCTGTTCCCCCACGAGGACATGACCGACGACATCCGCGGGAACCTCGACCGCACCCGCGACAAGGACGTGTGCCAACCGGCGATGCGCGTCGGTGAGCGCCAGGAGCTCGGCTGGGCGGCGACGTTCCTCGCCTCGCCCTATGGCAGGTTCATCTCCGGTCACACGCTGGTCGTCGACGGCGCGAACTGGCAGCGTCGCTCGATGACCAACCCGCCGGTGGTGACGATCCGTGAGCAGATGGGTCGACCTCCGTTCGAGGCCTGAGCGCTCACCAGCGTGAGCGGGACTCCTCGGCGAAGCCGACGATGCCGTCGACGGTGAGCTCAGCACCGTCATCGGTGACCACCGTGCCGGACCAGGTCCCGAAGACCTGGTGGACCTCGGTGCCGAGCACCGCCGCTTCGGTGCGGGTGTGCTTGTCGTAGGTGGTGTCGAGGGTGAGATCCAGCCGGCCGCCCGGATCGAGGACCCGCCACGGCTCACGTGGTCGGTCCCAGTCGTAGGTCCAGCGGAGCTCGTCGCCGAGCTTGTGGAGCCGTCCGTCGACGACGATGCCGTTCTCGGTGAAGCCGGTGCCCTCGGTCCACTTGCCGCCGATCTGGATGCCGACGACCTCGCCGGAGGTCGCGGTGCCGGCGCCGCCACCCCAGTTCCACCGGGTGCGGTACGGCCAGCGACCACGCCCGACGTCGAGGGTCCCCCAGGCCGGGTCGGCGTCGCCGCCGATCACGGTCCGCTCGTCACCGACGACGAGCTCGCCGAGCGCCGGCCGAGCCTGGTGCTTGGAGGTGAACTGGAACAACCGGTCGGTCCACGGGATGACCACGTTGAGCGACTCGTGGCCGGAGGGGAGCTCGACGAGGACGTCGAGGTGCGCCGGGGTGCCGTCGGACTCCGTCCACGATGCCGACAGCCGCGTCCCGCGGTCGTCGTCGGTCAGGTCGAGCACCTGGTGGCGCGACACGGATCGCAGCGGCTCGGTGCCGGGCCGGTCCGGCAGGTGGATGCCCGTGGCCCCGGGCACGGCACGACTGCGTCCACCGTGGCGACCGGTGCGCAGGTCCACCCACCAGACGTCGGTGAGGCCGAGGTAGTCGACGTCCGCGTAGGTGACCGACAGGGCGTGGGTCGCGCTGAGCACACCCCAGTAGTCCCAGCGCTTCTTGCGGCCTGGGGTCCCGGCGATGTTGCAGTCGAGCAACGGGATCCGGGACCACCCCCGTGCCTCGGGGTTGAGCAGCCGGCCTCCGGGCAGGCACAGGTGTGTGGGCTCGGTGACCTCTCGTTCACGGGTGAGGGGCACGTCGGGCGCGGGAGGAGGCACGTCAGGGAGTCTCGCGGGTCCCGGAGCGGGTGCAAACCGATAGCAATGCTATGTAGCGATGCTATAGACTGCTGCCATGCCTCGGAGGACTGCACCGGGAACCGACAGCGCCGCGGCAGAGTCGCTGTTCGTGTCGACGGTGCGGCTGGCCCGTCGGCTCCGCCAGGTCGCGGACGCCCGTCTCACCCCCAGCCAGCACTCGGTGATGATGAGCATCCACCGGCACGGCCCGCTGACGCTCGGCGAGCTGGCGGATCTGGAGCGGGTCGCCCAACCGACGATCAGCCGCGTGGTCGCCAAGCTCGAGGGCGACGGGCTCGTCGAGCGGATGCCCGACGCCACCGACGGCCGAGTCGTCCGGGTCGTGGTGACCCCCGACGGTGCCGAACTGCTCGAGGCCGCTCGCTCACGCAAGGTCGCGTGGATCGACGACCGGCTCGCGCAGCTCACACCGGAGGAGCGGGACCACCTCCTGGCGGCGCTGCCGGCGCTCGAGCGACTGCAGGCCCTTCCATGAGGACCCGGCTGCGGCGATTCGGCAGGGAGACGTTCGCGTCGCTGCGCGTCCGGAACTTCCGGCTCTTCTTCGCCGGCCAGGGGATCTCCCAGGTGGGCAACTGGATGACGCTCGTCGCCCAGTCCCTGCTCGTGCTGTCGCTGACCGACTCGGGTGTCGCTCTCGGGTTCCTCGCGGTTGCGCAGTTCGGGCCGGTGCTCGTGCTCGGTCCGTGGGCCGGGCTCGTCGCGGACCGCTCCGACAAGCGCC
>JAFDWA010000343.1 GCA_018268735.1 Actinomycetota bacterium
GACTTCGGCATCGCGGACCTCGACGAGATGGATGCCGGGACCATCACCGTCGCGTCGATCTCCCCGCCGCACGCCCCGCCCGAGCGATTCACCGACGAGGCCGTCGACGAACGAGCGGGCGACATCTACTCGCTGGGCTCGACGATCTACTTCACGCTTGCCGGCAGTCCCCCGTTCGGCACGATGTCCGCCGGAGGGTCGCTCGGCCTTGCACGTCGGATCACCACGGACCCGGTCCCCGAGATCCAGGGTCTGGCGCCGCAGGCGAACGCTGTCATCGCCCGGTCCATGGCGAAGCGACCGGAGGACCGCTTCCCCGACGTGATGAGCTTCGCCCAGGCGTTCGATGCCGCCGCCGGCAACGCCTGGGAGGCGCCACCGCAGCCGCCACCCCTGCCGGCATGGATGGCCGACCACATCACCGAGAGCGGATGGCAGGCCATCGCCGACGAGGCGCGCGCCGGACCCGAACCCGCCGACGTCCTCGCCGCGCCGGCTTCGCCGACACCCCCGGACCCCTCGCCGTGGATGCCCTCAGCACCACCGATGGGCGCCGAACCGGCCGTCGAGGACGATCCCACCGTCCTCAAGAGCAGCGTCGCCGCCCGATCGGCACCGGGCCACGGCAGCGGGCGCCGACCTCGACGACTGGTCGCGCTCGTCCTCGCCACGGCGCTCGTCGGCCTCGTCGTCGGATTCGTCGCAGTCCGCGTCGCATCGTCGGGGAGCGCACCGATCGAACTGGTCGTCAGGGATGCCACCAGCGGCAATCCGCTGCCGAAGACGACGGCGATCAGCGTGAACGGCCAGAGCTGGAACCCGACGTTCCACCGGCGCGAGGCTCGACGGACGTTCGACTCGGCCGTCGCGGACGACCGCGGCACGCTCGTGTCGGTCGACGTCCCTGAGCGTGTGACCGTCCGGGTGCCGCCCTCGGGTGCGTCCGGCGGCGGCACCCAGGTCGTCTCGATCGTCATCGGCGACGACTCGGTCGAGGTGGGCAGCACGTCGCGAGCTCGCAACAACCCCCTCGCCGAAGCCCAACGGGTGCGCACCGCCCTGGAGCCGCTCGGCTCCTACAGCGAGCAGGTGTGGACGCTCAACCAGGCGCTCTTCCCGAACGGGCAGATGGTTCCCTACGACGTGATCATCCCCGCGATCAACGCACAGATCCTGCCCGTCGTCGATCGGGCGCTCGGCCTGTTCGACAACCTGCACAGCAGCGATGCCGGGGTGCAGGCAGGCATCGACGCCTACCGTCGGTGCTGGGTGCTGCGGCGTGCGTTCTTCGTCGAGGAGGCGAACCCCGGACGGGACCGGGTTCCGGCTGAGCCCGCTGCCACCTACGAGCAACGTCGACTGGATGCGGATCAGAAGGTCGACCAGCAGGCGTGGAAGCAGCAGGACGACGCGTGCAAGGACCCGACGATCGTTCGGCTCCGAGGGCACTGAGGCAGCGGCAGCGACGTGCTCGAACGACCTCGACGACGGGCGGCGCGGGTCGTGGTCTTCGACCCCAGCGACCGGGTCCTCCTGATCGAGGGGCGCGACCCGGCCGGGCGATCGACAGACCGCTGGTGGGAGATCCCCGGGGGTGGTGTCGACCACGGAGAGGACATCGAGACCGCCGTCCGTCGCGAGCTGTGGGAGGAGGCCGGCATCCGCGACGCCGACATCGGACCGTGCGTGTGGACCCAGCAGGTCAGCTACACCTTCGGCGGCTGGCACTTCGACCAGGACGAGTGGATCCACGTGGCCCGGTGCGACGGGACGTCGGCGGGTCCTGGCGGGCTCGAGGCCCTCGAGGCGCTCGCGTTCGGCGAGCAGCGGTGGTGGGCTGTCGAGGACGTCCTGGCGCTCCGTCCCCGCACGATCCCGTACCGAATGGTCGAGTTCCTCGAAGACGTCGCCTGCGGCAGGCTCCCCGAGACGCCGTTGGACATCACCCCCGCACCGCACCACGTCGAAGCCTGGAGGTCGCCGGGAGCTCGACTGTGGGATTGATGCCGTCCGATCAACCGAGCGGGCGGGTCCGACACCACGCGAGGTAGGCCACCAGATCGCGACCCGTCGCCGCGGCCCCGTCGGGATCGCCGCGACCCGGCGCGGCGCCGTCGCCGCCGTACGCTGTGATCAACCGGAACCGCAGGTAGTCCGGCGCCGGCAACGGGAGGAACGGTGCGCGCCGCCACCACCCTGGTGCCGCCAGCACCGACGCCTGGCGGACAGCGGTCGGCCAGAGGTCCGGTCGTCGCAGCAGCGGTCCGAGCGCTCGGATCGGCAGTCCTCTGAGCGCAGGTCCGCGGGCTGCGTTCACCGCCACGACATCGCTCCGATGGATGGATCGACGCCGTCAGAGGCCGTGGAGACGCCGACTCCACGCCAAGCCAACGCAGCAGCACCGACGAGCGGTCCGGCGGCGCCGAGGCCTCCGGGGAGCAGCTGGGCCCCACGTGAGAAGTCGAGCCGGGCACAACGGGACAGCTCGGCGTTCGCCGCGTCGAAGAACGGGGCGCCGAAGCCGAGTGCGACCGATCCCGCGACGACTGCGAGGCGGAGGTCGAGCAGGTTGCACACCGAGGCGACCGCGCGACCCACCAGTCGACCGGCGACCCGTCGCTCCGCAGGGGTCGCCTCGACGGCAGGTCGACCCGTCGCCTCGGCGATCGAACGACCCGACACCTGGGCCTCGAGGCAGCCCCTC
>JAFDWA010000344.1 GCA_018268735.1 Actinomycetota bacterium
GGTGCGACCGCGCTCGCGATCGGCGGTGGTGTCGCGGCGAACTCGCTGCTGCGCGAGCAGTTCCTGACAGCGTGCACCGAGGACGGCATGCACGCGTTCCTGCCGAGCCGCTCGATGTGCACCGACAACGCGGCGATGATCGCGTCCGCGGGCTGGTACCGACTCCGCGACGATGGACCGTCGTCGCTCAGCACCGGGGCCGATCCGAACCTGCGCCTCGCCGCGCACCGCTGAGGCCGGCGGTCGTGTCGGGGCGCCCGAGCGACAGCGCCGACCGCGGCGCCTCGGTGCCGCGGGGCCGCAACGCCGAGTTCGCTGGGTCGGGGGAGTGGGCCGGCCGCCTCCGCCAGCAGGCGGATGCCTGCGAGCAGCTCGGCTCGCAGCTGTGGGGTCGGGTGCTGCGGATCGTGGCCGACGACGTCGCCGCGGAGGGACCGTCGTGGTCGGTGCTGGGCGAGCGGGCGGGTCTCCGCTTCGGTCAGGCAGGGCCGTTGCGGCTGGTCGGCGCCTCGCACCGGTTGGCGTTGACCGGGCACGCAGACGACTGGGCATCGCTGCTGCCGAGCTGCGGCGGAGCGGTGCCGGCGCCGGGTGACCGCGGCGACGCAGTCCTGCGTGACCGCTGGCTGTCCCTCGTCGAGCGCCGGGGCGACGAGCTCGTTGCGGGCC
Source organism: Actinomycetota bacterium (assembly GCA_018268735.1). Classification (GTDB taxonomy): domain Bacteria; phylum Actinomycetota; class Acidimicrobiia; order Acidimicrobiales; family Microtrichaceae; genus Dermatobacter. Next base: position 670 of record JAFDWA010000344.1, read on the forward strand.
TCGACCGGGAGGTGCAGACCAACGAGGTCGGACGCGCCGCTGCGCTCGGGTACGCCCACGCCGTCGTGCTCGCATCGCACCTGGCGCACTTCGGCGTTGCCGTCAGCGCACTCCGCCTGGTCGAGCTGGGCTGCTCGGGGGGGCTGAACCTGCGCTCGGACCGGTTCCGCCTCGACCTCGGCGGCGCTCCGTCGGGTGGCCTCGTGCTCGGCGATCCCGAGGGTCGCGTGCGGCTGCGACCGGATGTGCGAACGGCGATCGTGGACCAGGTGCTGGAGGGCACCGCCGTCGAACGGATCGGCATCGACCCGCACCCGATCGATCCGACCTCGGATGAAGGACGCGTGACGCTGCTGTCGTTCGTGTGGCCGGATCAGACCGAGCGCTTCGACCGGCTGGTCGCAGCGATCGACGTGGCGCGACAGGTTCCGGCGCGCCTGGTGGCGACCGGGTCCCGCACGACCGCAGCGGTCCTGGACGACGAGCTGGAGCAGCCCGCCGAGGCCGGTGTGGCGACCGTCGTGCAGCACTCGATCGTGTGGCAGTACGTCCCTGTCGACGAGCGGCCCGCCATCGCAGCGGTGATCGAGCGGCGAGGTCGAGGCGCGACGCCGGACTCGCCCCTGGTGTGGGTCCGCTACGAGCCTGACGAGTGGGACCGGACGAGGGCGGCGGTGTGGGTCCGCTGCTGGCCGGCTGGGGGCGATCGCCTGGTCGCGCACGCGGACTACCACGGTCGGTGGCTCGCGCCGGTGCCGGCGGGGTGTTAGCACTCGCGGCTGACGAGTGCTACGTTTGGCACTCGCCACAACCGAGTGCTAATCGGCGCTCGCTTCACACGAGTGCTCATCGCCAACGGAGGAACACCACCAATGAGCCTGCAGCCCCTCGAGGATCGCATCGTCGTCCGTCCCGCGGAGGCGGAGGAGAAGACCGCCAGCGGCCTGGTCATCCCCGACACCGCCAAGGAGAAGCCCCAGCAGGGAGAGGTCCTCGCCGTCGGCCCCGGCCGTCGCTCGGACGCCGGCGAGCTGATCCCGCTCGACATCAACGTCGGTGACACCGTCGTGTACTCGAAGTACGGCGGCACCGAGATCACCCAGGACGGTGAGGACCTGCTGATCCTCTCCGGCCGGGACGTCCTCGCCGTCGTCAAGTGACCTGCTGACCGAACCGAACGAGAGAGCGAGACATGGCAAAGATCCTGAAGTTCGACGAGGACGCTCGTCGATCCCTCGAGGCCGGTGTGAACCGCCTCGCCGACGCTGTCAAGGTCACGATCGGTCCGAAGGGCCGCAACGTGGTGCTCGACAAGAAGTTCGGCGCCCCGACCATCACGAACGACGGCGTGTCCATCGCGCGTGAGATCGAGCTCGAGGACCCGTTCGAGAACATGGGCGCCCAGCTGGTGAAGGAGGTGGCGACCAAGACCAACGACATCGCTGGTGACGGCACCACCACCGCCACGGTGCTCGCCCAGGCGCTGGTCCGCGAAGGCCTCCGCAACGTCGCAGCGGGCGCCAACCCCATGGGCCTCAAGAAGGGCATCGAAGCGGCGGTCGACGCTGCGGTCGGCTCGATCGCCGATCTGTCCAAGGAGATCGACGAGAAGGCGGAGATCGCCCAGGTCGCCGCCATCTCCGCTGCGGACCCGAAGATCGGCGAGGTCATCGCGGATGCGATCGACAAGGTCGGCAAGGACGGCGTCGTCACCGTCGAGGAGTCGAACACCTTCGGCATGGAGCTCGACTTCACCGAGGGCATGCAGTTCGACAAGGGCTACCTGTCGCCGTACTTCGTCACCGACGCGGAGCGCCAGGAGGCGGTCCTCGAGAACCCGTACATCCTGTTCGTGAACAGCAAGATCAGCTCCGTGCAGGACCTGGTCCCCGTGCTCGAGAAGGTCATGCAGGCGGGCAAGCCGCTCCTGATCGTCGCCGAGGACGTCGAGGGCGAGGCGCTCGCCACGCTCGTCGTGAACAAGATCCGCGGCACGTTCAACTCGGTCGCCGTCAAGGCGCCGGGCTTCGG
>JAFDWA010000345.1 GCA_018268735.1 Actinomycetota bacterium
GGTCGATCCGCGAGCCCGGGGACCAGGGCGCCCAGTTCGACGCACTCGGCGTCGGAGAGGGCCTGGTCCTCACGACCCCACCCCCACCAGGAGCGTCCGTCGGCCACGGCGTGAGCCTATGTCATGTCGTGCGCGACGCTCACCGGCAGGTCCTCGGCACGCGCTGGGTCCGTCGCGGCTGGGTCCGTCGCGGCTGGGTCCGCCGGAGCTGCGTCGGTGGTGGGGGCCGGTTCGAGTGCGACCGAGAGCACCTGGTCGACGTGCGATGCAAGGTGGAAGGTCATGACGTCACGGACCGCGTCGGGCACGTCGTCGAGGTCCGGAGCGTTCCTGGCGGGCAGAACGACCTCGGTGAGCCCGGCCCGGTGCGCGGCGAGCACCTTCTGCTTCACTCCGCCGATGGGCAGCACGTTGCCCTGGAGCGTCACCTCCCCGGTCATGCCCACAGCAGCCCGCGCCGGGCGCCCGCTGAGCAGGGAGGTGAGCGCGGTGATCATCGTGACCCCCGCCGAGGGACCGTCCTTGGGCACCGACCCGGCGGGCACGTGGAGGTGGACGTGACGTCCATCCAACCGGTCCGCGACACCGAGCTCCTCGGCGTGCGCTCGGATGTAGGACAGCGCGATCGTGGCCGACTCCTTCATGACGTCGCCGAGCTGACCGGTGAGGGTGAGTCCGACGTCGCCGGAGGACGACATCACGGTGGCCTCGACGAACAGCACCTCGCCGCCGACGCCGGTGACCGCCAGACCCGTCGCGACGCCGGGGACCGAGGTTCGCTCGGCGACCTCCGACGAGTAGCGGGGACGACCGAGCCAGCGGCGGACGTCGGACGCTCCGTCCACGACGACCGGCGGCTCGACCTCCCCGGTGGAGATCGCGGTCGCGACCTTGCGGAGCAGCGTGCCGAGCTGGCGTTCGAGGTTGCGGACGCCCGCCTCCCTCGTGTGATCTGCCACGACGGACTCCAACGCGGCGTCGGACACCTCGACCTCGCCGGCATCGAGGCCGTTGCGCTCCATCTGGCGGGCGGTGAGGTGGTGTCGGGCGATCGCGACCTTCTCGGCATCGGTGTAGCCGTCGATCGACACCACCTCCATCCGGTCGAGCAGCGGGCCCGGGATCGTGTCGGTGACGTTGGCCGTGGCGATGAACACGACGTCGGAGAGATCGAGGTCGACCTCGAGGTAGTGGTCGCGGAACGTGTGGTTCTGCGCCGGGTCGAGCACCTCGAGCAGGGCCGAGGACGGATCTCCGCGCCAGTCGCTGCCGAGCTTGTCGACCTCGTCGAGCATGAGCACCGGGTTCATCGCAGCTGCATCGGCGATCGCTCGGGCGATGCGGCCCGACGTCGCGCCAACGTAGGTGCGACGATGACCACGGATCTCGGCCTCGTCGCGCACTCCGCCGAGCGCGACACGCACGAACGGCCGACCCATCGCGCGGGCGACGGACTGCCCGAGCGACGTCTTGCCGACCCCAGGTGGCCCGACGAGCGTGATGATGGCTCCGGCCCCCCGGCCCGAGGGAGATCCGGCCCCCCGGCCCGAGGGAGAACCGGCCCCCCGGCCCGAGGGAGATCCCGCGCGCTCGGCGAGGCGGGCGCGGACGGCGAGGTGCTCCACGATCCGCTCCTTGACCTCGTCGAGGCCGTCGTGGTCGGCGTCGAGCACCGCCCGGGCCCCGGCGACGTCGATCGGATCGTCCGCTCTTGCGGTCCAGGGCATCTCGGCGACGGTGTCGAGCCATGTTCGGATCCAGCCGTGCTCCGGCGACTGCTCGGAGGTCCGCTCCAGCCGACGGAGCTCCTTCGCCAGCGCGTCGCGGACGGCCTCGGGCACCTCCTCGTCAGCCGCGACCGCCCGGACGTGCTCGAGCGCTGCGTCGTCGGGCTCCTCGCCGAGCTCGCGCTGGATCGCTGCGAGCTGCTGGCGCAGCAGGAACTCACGCTGCGACTTCTCCATGCCGTCGCCCACGTCCTTTCGGATGCGGTCCTTGAGGGTGATGTCCGCGAGGGTCGTGCGGGCCCGGTCGACGACGAGCTCGAGCCGCTGCTCCACGTCGAGCGACTCGAGCACTGCGACCTTGTCCTCGAGGGGCAGGTCCGGGGAGTAGCCCGCCATGTCGGCGATCGCACCGGGCGATCGGAGGCCCTTGAACGCATCGGCGAGGCCGGGCACCCCTCTGCTGTCGAGGATGTTCTCGACGAGAGCGCGGTACTCGCCGGCCAGCTCTGCCGCGCGCGTCGTGTCGTGGTTGGTCTCGACCGCGTCGGTGGCACTGACCCAGAGCGCCTCCCCGCTGGAGGGGACCCCCGCGCCGATGACCGCCCGTCGCAACCCCCGGACGACGAGCGCCTGCACACCGCCGCGCAGCTCGCCGGAGTCCTCGATCCTGGCGACGGTGCCCACGGACGCGTACTCGCCGTCGATGCGTGGCACGAGGAGCACGAGACCCCCCTCGCGAGCCCCGTCGGCTGCGGCTGCGCGGGCTGCGGCCTTCGCGTCGTCGGTCTCGAGTGCGAGCGTGACCACCATCTGCGGGAGCACGACCCCGGTGCTCAGGGGGAGGACCGGGACGACGATGGCACCGTCGGCATGGGCAGCGCTCTGGTCGGCAGCGCTCGGGTCGATGTCGGACAGGTCGGTGTCGGACGGGTCGGTGTCGGACGGGTCGGTGTCGGACGGGTCGGTGTC
>JAFDWA010000346.1 GCA_018268735.1 Actinomycetota bacterium
GCGCCCGGGGCGCTGGCGCCGACGACGTAGTGCGCCGGAAGCGGCATGACCGACGGGTCCGCACCACCGTGGGCGACCAGGCCGGCGATGTCGTCGGGGTGCACCGACACCGCCAGGGCGTCCTCGTAGGTGATGAGGTTCGCGGCGATCAACGCTGCGAGCGACTGCTCGAGCACCATCATCCCGTCCTTCTGACCAGTGGCGACCATGTTGCGGATCTGGCGGACCTTGCCCTCGCGGATGATGTTCGAGATCGCCGCGGTCGACATCAGCACCTCATAGGCGGCGACGCGTCCACCACCGATGCGCGGCACGAGCCGTTGTGCGATCACCGCGGCGAGCGCCATCGAGAACTGGGTGCGGATCTGGTCCTGCTGGTCGGCGGGGAACACGTCGATGACGCGGTCGACGGTCTGCGCCGCATCGTTGGTGTGCAGCGTCGCGAACACGAGGTGGCCGGTCTCGGCCAAGGTCAGGGTGAGCTGGATCGTCTCGAGGTCGCGCATCTCGCCGACGAGCACGACATCGGGGTCCTCCCGCAGCGCCGCCTTCAGGCCCTCGGCGAACGAGGTGGCATCTCGGCCGACCTCCCGCTGGTTGACCAGCGCGTAGCGGGGCGGGTGGATGTACTCGACGGGGTCCTCGATCGTGAGGATGTGCAGCGGCCGATGCTGGTTGATCCATCCGATCATCGCCGCGAGCGTCGTCGACTTGCCCGAGCCCGTCGGGCCGGTCACCAGCACCAGACCGTGCGGCAGCGTCAGCAGCTTCGCAGTGGCCGGCGGCAGGCCGAGGTCCTCCGGGTTGGGGATCTGGCTCGGGATGAGTCGGAGCGCCAGCGCCGGCCGGTCGAGTTGGAAGAAGGCGTTGGCACGGAAGCGGGCGGTGTCTGCCCAGGTGAAGGCGAAGTCCAACTGGCGCTCGTCGAGGTAGTCGTCCTGCTCCTGCTTGGACATCAGTCCGCTCAACACGGTCTCCATGAACTCGACGGTGATCGCGTCGGTGCCGGGGATCGCGAGCAGCTTGCCGTCGATCCGCACCCGGGGCGGTGTGCCGGCGCACAGGTGCAGGTCGGTCGCGTTGTTGTCCCACAGATAGCGCAGCAGCACGTCCAGCGGTGCGGTGTTGACCTGGTACACGGCCCCTCCATGTGTTGACGTGGCGTCGCCGATCCTCGTCGAGCCGGAACCCCACATTAGCGAGAGCGCCCGCCGCCGGCGCCGTCCTTCGGGGTGCCGGCCTCTTTCTCGAGGAGGTAGACGGATCCCGAGCCGCCTGGCGTCGACGATGCACCCGTGATCCGCCACCCGCGTTCGCTCAGTCGGGGTGGGAGGAGCACCGACAGGCGTGCCGGATCGACGTTGGTGGTGATCAGCATCCGGGTCCGGCCGCTCGCAGCGACCGAGTCCAGCAGGACGCCGAGCGCCCGGATCGGTGTGGATGCGAGCAACTCGACGTCCTGGTTCCAGAAGTACCGGTCCACGCCGCCCTGCTCCATCATGACGGGCGCCACGACGAGCGGACCCCATTCGGGGTGCTGTCGCTCGAGCCGGTGCGCCGCGGCGACGGTGCCGTCGACGAAGTCGCCCACGGTGCGTCGCATGTCGACCTGCGTCGTGACGACCGCACCCGCGATGGAGGCGGTGACGACGACGAGGCAGGTTCCCGCCACCCATGCCTCCCTGCGGGTCAGCACACGTCGGGCGTTGTCCAGGCCGAGCACCACGACGGCCAGCAGGATCGGCAGCAGAAGGTGGAAGAACCGGCCGCCCCACTCGGCGGCCCCACCGACGCGGTAGTTCAGCAGCAGGATCCCGACCGTCGCGCTCCCCACGACGAGGAGACTCCGGGTGACCGGGGCGCGCTGGAGGTCGTGACGCCGCAACCAGACCAGGCCGGGGATGACGAGCGGGCTCGTCACGAGGAGACCGGTGACCAGTCCCGGCGGCCAGAACCAGAGCCCGACGGACGCAGCGGCCGAGGCGACGAGGGCGACGAGGGGCAGCAGCGGTCGGCTCGGCAGGAGCCGTAGCGCCACGGCGGCCAGCCAGACCCCCAGCACCAGCAGCGGCAACAGCAACGTGACCGATTCCCAGCCTCCGTAGAACGGGCGCAGCAGGCTCGCCCACGCGCCCGCGACGGGATCCATCGCCGCGGTGTTGAGGGAGGACAGCGGCGACGCTGACACCCTGGTCCCCACGATCGCGGCGGCGAACGCCTTGTCGGCGACGAAGGTGCATGCGCCGACCACCAGCACCGCGAGGCCGATCGCCGAGGACCGCCACCTGATCCGTCTGAGTGGGGGCAGGCCCAGGCTCATGACGAGGACCGTCGCGCCCAGGGCAGCGCTGAAGATCGCTCCCTCGCTCCGGAGCGCCGTGACTGCGGCGACGGCGGGCAGGGCGTAGAGCAGGTGCCGCTTCCTGCCGCCCTCGAGCGCACGCGAGACCCCCAGGAACGCCAGCCCGGCGCACGTCGCGGCCAGCGTGTGGGCGACCACGATGTATGCGTCGAAGAAGAGCGGACTGCCGATGCCGGCGAGCCAGAGCGCCCACACGCCGTAGCTCGAGTTGAGCCGTCTGGCGATGAAGGCCGCGACCAACGCTGCTGCCCAGGCACCGAACACCGAGACGAGCACCGGCCCGGTCATCCCTCCGACCCGATAGGCAGGGG
>JAFDWA010000347.1 GCA_018268735.1 Actinomycetota bacterium
GAGCCGCAGGTGCTGGAGCACTACCGGAGCCGGTTCGGCAACGTGCTGGTCGACGAGTACCAGGACACCAACCCGGTGCAGAACGACCTGGTGATGCTGCTCGGCGAGGAGCACCGCAACGTCTGCGTCGTCGGGGACCTCGACCAGTGCCTGGTCCCGGGCACGCTCGTTCGCACCCCGGACGGCGAACGTCGCATCGAGGACATCGTCGAAGGTGACGAGGTGCTCGCCACGATCGGCCACACCGACCTGGTGGCTGCCACCGTCACCACCACGAAGGTCGGGCGCTACGACGGATGGATCACCGAGGTGCGCGCCGGCGACTCGGTGCTGCGTGGGACCCCGCACCACATCGTTCCTGCGCGGATGGAGGCGCTCGAGGGCACCCACTTCGTGTACCTCATGTACCGGGCCGATCGTGGCTACCGGATCGGCCGGACCATGGCTGTCCGCTCCGACGGCTTCGGCGAGCCCGACGGGGGCCTGCGTGTCCGCATGGACCAGGAGCGCGGTGATCGTCTCTGGGTGCTCCAGGTGTGCGACTCGCTCGCAGAGGCCGCGTACTTCGAGTCGTGGCTCGCGGCGTCCTACGGCCTTCCGACGGCGTCGTTCCACGCGACGGGCCCATCCAGGACGGCGATGGACGATCAGATGACCGAGCGCCTCTACCGCGAGCTCGACACCGTGACAGCGGCCAAGCAGCTGATGTCGGACTGGGAGCTGCACCCGGAGTACCCCCACGCGTGGCCGCAGGACCGACGGCGCCGACCAGCCGTCGAGCTCACGATGTTCTCGGATCGGGGTGGTGACCGACCGCGGCACCGCGTGCAGTGGTCCTCCAACCGTGACGAGATCAGCGACTACGCGGAAGCCCTCCGCCTGGCTCGAGATGTGGCCGACGCCGGGGGCATGGACGTCCACCGTCGCATGGCGGTCGGCGACGCCGTCTACGACTACACGCCGATGGCGCATCTGAGGCGCGGAATGGTCGTGTTGGTGGCGGTCGACGGGCAGCTCGTCGCCCGCGTGGTCGACAGCGTCGAGCTCGTTCCCCACCACGGTCCGGTGCACGACCTCGAAGTCGCCGAAGCCCACACCTACGTCTCCGCGGCCCCGGGTCACGGACTCGGTGCGGGCAGCGGGCTGCTCGTGCACAACTCGATCTACGCCTTCCGGGGTGCCGACATGCGGAACCTGCTCGAGTTCGAGCACACGTTCCCCGATGCGACGACGATCGTGCTGGAGCAGAACTACCGCTCGACCCAGACGATCCTCGACGCGGCGAACGCCGTCATCGCGAACAACGCTGCGCGCAAGCCGAAGGACCTGTGGACCGACGAAGGGCCCGGCGAGAAGATCGTCCGGTTCCAGGGCGAGGACGAAGGGGAGGAGTCGCAGTGGGTGGCGCACCAGATCTCCTCGCTGCACGAGCGGGGTGATCTCCGCTGGTCCGATGTCGCGGTCTTCTACCGGACGAACGCGCAGAGCCGCGTGCTCGAGGAGCAGTTCCTGCGCTCGGGCATCCCCTACCGGGTCGTTGGCGGGCTGCGCTTCTACGACCGCAAGGAGGTCAAGGACGCGCTCGCCTACCTGAAGGTCGTCGCGAACCCGACCGACGAAGTCAGCCTGAAGCGCGTGCTCAACACGCCAAAGCGTGGTGTCGGCGATCAGACCGTCGGCCGACTCGACGCCTACGCGCGTGCGCACGCCATGACGTTCATGGATGCGCTGCGGCGCTGGGACGACGCGGGTGCCGGGGCTCGGGCGGCTCGGGGCATCGAGGCGTTCGTGAACCTCGTCGACGAGCTCGCGGGCGAGGTCGAACGTGGACCCGGGCACCTGCTCGAGCAGATCCTGGAGCGCAGCGGGTACGCGGCGGAGCTCGACGCCGAGCACACCCTGGAGGCGGAGGGCCGCCAGGAGAACCTCGCCGAGCTGGTCGGCATCGCCCGCGAGTACGACACCGTGGACGACTTCCTCGAGCGCGTGTCGCTCGTCGCCGACACAGATCAACTGCCCGACGACTCGGATCCGACCGACAGCGGCGTCGTCCTGATGACGTTGCACTCGGCGAAGGGCCTCGAGTTCCCGGTGGTGTTCCTCGTCGGACTCGAGGAGGGTGTGTTCCCCCACATGCGGTCGTTGACCGAGCCGGCTGACCTCGAGGAGGAGCGGCGCCTCGCCTACGTCGGCATCACCAGGGCCCGAGAGCGGTTGTTCCTGTCCTACGCATGGTGCCGTTCGCTGCACGGTTCGACGCAGTACAACCCGCCGAGTCGCTTCCTCGACGAGATCCCTTCGGACCTGGTGGTGGAGGCGGAGGCGAGCCGATCGGGTCGGTCCCGATCGTCGCGGCGGACCGGCGGATGGGAGTCCACGTCGTGGACGCCGTCCGGACGTGAGCGCCAGATGGAGCGGGCGACGCGACCGTCGCCGCCGTCGCCCTCCGGAGCGCACGTGCTCGACATCCGCGTCGGCGACGACGTCGTGCATGCCAAGTGGGGCGAGGGCGTCGTGTTGCACATGGAGGGCCAGGGCGACAAGACCGAGGCCGTGGTCCGCTTCCCGGAGGTGGGGGAGAAGCGGCTGCTGCTCTCCTGGGCCCCGATAGAGAAAGCGCAGCGGTGAGCGGAGCTCGTGTGGTGGCGCAGCGGTGAGCGGAGCTCGTGTG
>JAFDWA010000348.1 GCA_018268735.1 Actinomycetota bacterium
TCGATCCCCGGGCGACGAGCTCGTCGAGCTCGGTGATCGCGACACCGGTGAACTTCCGGATGTTCACCATGAGGTGGCCGCCGCGGCTGAGGTCGCCGTGCACGATGTGCAGTCGGGCTCCGTCGTCGAGCTGCGCGTCCTGCAGGCCCTCGACCGGATCGAGCTTCCGATGTGCGCCCGACGCGTCGTCGAGCAGCTTCGTCAGGGTCCGGGCCACGTGGTCGTCGTCGTGGAACACCTCGGGGTGGAAGTGGCTGCCGCCCGAGTGCCGACGGACGAAGATCTCGCTGGGCGCGTTGATCATGATCTCCCAGACGTCGTCGTCGGTGAGGAGCTCGGTCAACGGTCCGTAGCGGGCGAGGTTTCGGAACGCCCGCTCGGCGACCCCGGCGGGGTCCGGGAGGCCATAGGGGCGGCGACCCCTCGCGTGCTCGTCGGTCCAGTGGCGCACGGCCTGCTCGATGAGCTGGAGCAGCCGCGTCTCGCCGTCCGGGCTGTCGATGTCGAGCGACAGCGCGTTGGCCTCGCGCTGCACGACCCGCTCGATCTGCTGCAGGGGTGATGCCGAGTCGAGGTCGCGCGCCGCCTCCGTGTCGGTGCTCATGCCGTCGCCCCCGTGGTCGTGCCGAGCTCTCCGATCCGGACCCGCTCCGGCGTGGGTGGTGACGGCGGCTCCGTGCGAGACGGCACCTTGCCGATGGCAGACAGGAGGGGTCGTCCCATCGAGGGCGGCAAGCGGTCACAGGTGTGGTGCAGCGACGCCAGACCTCGTTGTGTCCGCAGGAACGTCACGATGGGTGGCTCCTCACCGCTGAGGGCCCGGATGGCTCGGGCTGTTCGGGTTCGTGCGACGCCGCTGCGAGGCGCCCGGTTCGCTGCGACCACGATCCGACCCGTCGGCGTCCCGGTTCGGGTGAGATCCTCGGTGATCCGGGTCGCGCCGTGGATCCCGCGGAGGTCGCACGTGCTGACCACGACCACGGCGTCGGCGCTGCGGGCGACCGACAGGGCCACGGCGTGGCGGTCCTCGACGTCGACGGAGCCGGTCGTCGCCTCGGTGTCGAGGTCCGAGTCGAGGTCGACGACCACCACGTGGTGGGTCCTTCGCAGCCCGTCGATGGCGGCGGTGATGGATGCGCTGCGCAGTCCCGCCCAGTCGTGCGGTCGGCGGAGGCCGAGGAGCAGCCGGTAGCCGCGGCTCGTGTCGAACTCGAGCGAGCGGATCTGATCGGGATCGGCGGTGTCGCCGCGATGCAGCTCGACGAGCTCCGGCAGCCCCGGGATGACGTCACCCACGTCGTGGTACATCGCGAGGTCGCCCCTGCGGCAGCCGTCGACGAGGACGACGTCGTCGCCGTCCTCCGCGCACGATTGGGCGAGTGCCATCGCCACCGTCGAGGACCCCGAACCACCGGTTCCCATCACGCCGAAGAGGCGACCGCGTTCGACGCCCTCGGCCAGGTCGACGCGTCGGTGTGCACGGGGGAGCTCCGATGGAAGGCGGCGGGCCACCCGGTCGAGGAGCTCGACGAGCTGATCCCGCTCGAAGTCGGGGGCGAGGCGTGCCGCGCAGCCGAGCGACTCCCAGTCGCGGCCGCCGAGGGCTCCGACGAGCACGACCGGTACGCCGGCGAGCGCTGCGGCGGTCATGACGGTGCGGTCGAGTCGTGGGAGCTCGCCGTCGAGCAGCACCACCGACACGGGCCGGCCGGCACCGAGCACGGCACGCGCCTCCTCGGTGGTGAGGGTCTTCACGAACTCGATGGGGGCGACCGCCGTCGTCGCCCACCTGGCCAGCTCGGCGAACCACGGGGCGCGTGTGCGGGCGAGTCCGAGCACGACGTGACGATCAGCCACGTGCAGCGCCCTGGTCGGGGAGCACGAGGGTGAGTCGGGCCCGGACGGATGCGTCGACGACTGCAGCGGCGGTCGTGGGGTCCGGCAGCGCGAGCCGGAAGCGGGATCCGCCGGAGCTGCCGATGCCGCGGTCGCCGTGGTCGACGGCGACCACGAGCGCGTTGCTGGCGAGCACGACGGTCCCGGTTCCCTCGGGGTCGGTCGACAGCACGTCGACGCGGCTGCCGGCATGCGCTGCGCTCCCGAGCGACCGGGCCCGATCGACTTCGACGGGGACCTCGACCGAGCCGGGCGCCGGTGCTCCGACGCCGCCGTCGAGGTCGCTGCGACGGACGAGGTCGAGTGCCCTCAGGCGATGCACGGTCGTGTCGCCGACCAGCGAGCGGGCTTCCGCAGCGCTGACCGCCGCCATGCCGTCGGGTAGGTCCATGGCGAGCGTGCCGAGATCCTGCGGCGTCAACTTGGTTCCGGCTTCGACGTCGCGGCTGACGACGACGAAGCGGTCCACCGATGGGCGTGTGGCTGCGCGGTGGGCGCTCAGGACGCCCGCAGCAGCGACCACGACGAGTGCTGCACCCAACGTCGCACGACCCGACGGGAGGCGGTCCGCCCAGCGGGTGAGCCGGTGGTTGCGGGCCGAGGGATCGACGACGCCGTCGTCCGGGCCAGGATCCCGTGTCGCGATGCTGTGTCGTTGTGCCGAGCCCACCGTCGTTGCCTCCCTCTCGATCCCACCGGCGCCGGTCCGACGCCGTCAGCTGCGGTGGAGAGAGTGATACGGGAACATGGGAGAGGATGTCAAGAGG
>JAFDWA010000349.1 GCA_018268735.1 Actinomycetota bacterium
TGACCGACGAGGACGGCAGGACGCGGCTCGTCCTCAGCGAGCTCTTTCCGTCGAAGGAAGCGCTCGACGCAGAGGGCGGCGCCGCTGATGCGACCCACGAGACGTTCCGGCAGCTCGACGAGCTGCTCGTCGAGCTCTCGTCGAACCCCTGACGACGACAGGCCGCCCAGCGCACTACCGACCGGCCATCAACCACGGGTCCGTGACGTCGAGGTAGCGGTCCACCTTCATGACGCGCTCCCAGTCGCCGAACATCTCCGCCGTCTCCGCGGGGACCTCACGCTGCTCGCCCTTGCGTGCATCGGCTTCGGATGTGAAGTAGGCGAAGTCCGCGTAGCTGTCGCCTCCGTAGTACGCGGTCACGGATCCGAGCAGATCGGGCCGGACCTCGGCGAGGACCCGGTCCGACTCGCGCTCGAGCTCGACCGCGCGCTCGCGGTCGGTGACGTGGCCCTCCATGACCTGCACGAAGCCGGCGTCCTCGAGTCGCCCGTGGGTCATCACGTGGACGTCCTCGGTGTCGTGGAACGTGGCTGGACCGTCGAGGCATCGCTCTGTCGCACGCCACCACTCGGACTGCTCCGGACGAGCGCCGTTTCGCATGGCTGCGGTTCGATCCGAGAAGCGCACGGCCATGATGAAGCTGCCGTCGGAGGTGCACCCTCCGGCAGAGCCGAGGTAGCCGGTCGCCCCCGGCTTGAGCTCCCGCTCCCAGATCTCCATCCGGCGGTGCAGCGCCTCCGGGTCCGATGTGCGGCCTTCGATCACCTGGATGAACATGTCGGGGACCTCCTCCACGTCGGTCGTGGATCTGCGTTCGTGGGTCCTCCCCGCAGTTCGATCCTCCTCCTTCCGGTCACGGAGATCAACGCTCGATCAGCCATGGCTGTCAGAGGCCATCGCTACGGTGCAATCAGGCAGGCAGGACAGGGTCCCAGCGACGAGACCGACCGGGAGAGGGCAGTTGAGGATCATCCACACGAGCGACTGGCACCTCGGCCGCCAGTTCGGTCCGGTGTCGCTGCGAGCCGACCAGGAGGCGTTCGCCGACTGGTTCGTCGAGCTCTGCCGGGACCAACGCGCCGAACTCGTCGTGATCGCCGGCGACCTGTATGACCGGGCAATCGCACCCGTCGAGTCCATCGAGCTGTTCCGTGACACGGTCAGGCGGCTCCTCCGCGACGGTACGACGGTCGCCGCGATCACCGGCAACCACGACGGGGCGGACCGGGTGGCACCCCACGGCGACCTCCTCGACCTCAGCGGCTTCTACCTCCGCGGCGGCTATGACGCCGTCGGAGGGGTGATCCGCATCGACGCCTCCGACGGCCCCCTCGACCTGGTGCTGCTGCCCTTCCTCGACCCGCAGGCAGCGCCCGACGGCTTCGGCGAACCCGCCACCGCCACATCCGGGCCCGACGCCGGCGCCGAGCACGTTGACGCGGAGGAGCTGGTCGATCGCCGACGTCGACGCACGCACCACTCGGTGCTCGACACCGCCGCGCAGGCAGCGGCGGCCAAGCTGACCGCGCCTCGGTCGGTGGCGGTCGCACATGCGTTCGTCAGCGGCGGCGCGGTCAGCGAGTCCGAGCGGCAACTGGTCGTCGGAGGCACCGGTGAGGTCGCCTCGTCGATCTTCGATCCGTTCGGCTACACCGCACTGGGACACCTCCATCGCCCGCAGACCGTCGGCCGTGCCGACGTCCGCTACTCGGGGACCCCGCTCGCCTACTCGTTCTCCGAGGACCACGAGAAGTCGGTGGTCGTCGTCGACATGGATCCAGCCGGCACCACCGAGGTCTCGACGATCCGGGTCGACGTCGGCAGGCAGGTGTGCACCCTCACCGGCACGATCGACGAGCTGCTGCGGGAGGCGCATCCCGAGGGACGCGACCGCTTCGTGAGAGCCATCCTGACGGACCGGGACACCGTGCTCGACGCACGATCGAGGCTCGCAACGATCTACCCGCACGTGGTCGAGGTCCGCCTGCAGCCAGCGGGGCGTGACCCACTGGCTGCGACAGCGCCGCCGACCGACGTTGCGGATCTGCAGCCGATCGACGCCGCCCGGCGGTTCTGGGAGGCGTCGGAGGGATCACCGCCCGATCAGGACATCGACGACATCCTGATCGCTGCGACGAGCGCCGCCATCACGGGGACTGCGTCATGAGGCCGATCGAGCTCCGACTGCAGGCCTTCGGTTCCTTCGCCGGGACCGAGGTGATCGACTTCGAGGCGCTCGCCGCTCGTGGGCTGTTCGTCGTCAGCGGCGACACCGGCACCGGCAAGACCACGATCTTCGACGCCATGTGCTGGGCCCTGTACGGCGAGATGCCGCGCAAGGACGCCGGCGAGGTCCGCTCCCACCACGTCGTCGACGACCTCCCGACCGAGGTCGTGTTCACCTTCGAGTCCGGTGGCGACCGCTACGTCGTCAGGCGGGCGCCGGCCCAGGAACGGTCGGCGAAGCGCGGGTCCAGGCGGGTCACGGAGAAGGCGAACGCCGAGCTCATCCGCGTCACCGCCGCCGGAACCGAAGCCCTCGCGACGAAGTGGGCCGACGCAACCCAGGTGTGCACGGAGATCATCGGCCTCGAGTCGAGGCAGTTCGAGCGCGTCATCCTGTTGCCACAGGGCGAGTTCGCCCGCTTCCTGCTGGCTG
>JAFDWA010000034.1 GCA_018268735.1 Actinomycetota bacterium
ACGAGCACCTCGACGTCCTGTTGTCACCGACCTCGCCGACCACGGCGTTCGGCTTCGGCGACAAGACCACCGATCCGCTGTCGATGTACTTCAACGACGTCTGCACGATCCCGTCCAACCTCGCCGGCCACCCGGCGATGTCGGTCCCGTTCGGTGTCGGCGACGACGGGATGCCCGTCGGGGTGCAGGTGATGGCTCCGGCGCTCGGCGAGGTCGCGATGTTCCGGACTGCAGCGGTGCTCGAGGCCGCGGCCGGCGTCGGTGGCGCAGCGACCGGTCGGGGAGGCGTCCGATGAGCTTCGATCACGACGCCTGGGAGATCGTGATCGGCCTGGAGGTCCACGCCGAGCTGCTGACGCGCACGAAGCTGTTCTCGAGCGCGGTCAACCGCTTCGGCGGCGAGCCCAACACCCACATCGACGCGTTGACGCTCGGGCTCCCGGGTTCGCTGCCGGTGCTCAACGAGCACGCGGTCGAGCTCGCGATCCGGGTCGGCCTGGCGCTGAACTGCACGGTGCAGCGCTCCGTGTTCGCCCGCAAGAACTACTTCTATCCGGATCAGCCGAAGAACTACCAGATCTCCCAGTACGAGCTGCCGATCGACGCGGAGGGCTGGATCGAGCTGCCGTCGGGCATGCGGGTCGGCATCGAGCGCGCGCATCTCGAGGAGGACACCGGCAAGTCCACCCACATCGGTGGCGGCGGCCGGATCCACGACGCCCTGTACTCGCTCGTCGACCTCAACCGAGCAGGCGTCCCGCTGCTCGAGATCGTCGGCAAGCCCGACCTCCGCTCGGCGGAGGATGCCAGGGCCTACGTCGCGGAGCTGCGTTCCATCCTCGTCGCCGTCGGCGCGTCGGACGGCAAGATGGAGGAGGGCTCGTTGCGGGTGGACTGCAACGTGTCGGTGCGCCGCCGCGGCGACGAGGCGTTCGGCACGCGCTGCGAGATCAAGAACGTCAACTCGCTGCGGTCGATGGGTCGAGCCATCGACTACGAGGCAGCCCGCCAGGTGGACCTCATCAGCTCCGGTGAGTCGGTCGTGCAGCAGACGCGGCACTGGAACGACGCCGAAGGGCGCACGACGCTGCTGCGATCCAAGGAGGACGCGGACGACTACCGGTACTTCCCCGACCCCGACCTCGTCGTGCTCGACCCCGGCGAGGAGTGGATCGAGCGCGTGCGCTCCGAGCTGCCGATGCTGCCGTCGCAGCGCCGACACCGCATCGCAGAGGTTGCCGGTGTCCCGCTCGACCAGACGGCGCTGGTCGTCGAACGGGGGCTCGACGACCTCTGCCTCGCGACGATCGGAGCCGGCGCAGATCCGGCGCGCGTGCTCACACATGCCGAGCACAACATGGCTGACGAGCGTGCCGCTGCGATCGCTCCCGGCGCGTTCGCATCGCTGGTCGCGATGGAGCTCGACGGCAGGCTCACCTCGACCCAGACCAAGCAGGTGCTCGCGGAGATGATCGACAGCGGCGACGACCCTGCTGCCATCGCCGCCCGCAACGGGTTCGAGGCGATGGACTCCTCCGAGCTCGACGGCATCGTCGACGGGCTGATCGAGGCGAACCCGACGGAGTGGCAGCGCTTCTGCGAGGGCGACGGCAAGGTGGCAGGCTTCTTCGTCGGACAGGTGATGAAGGCGACGCGGGGCAAGGCGGACGGCAAGGCGGTCACGGCGCTGCTCGACGCCCGCAGAGGCTGAGCGACCGGGCGCAGCGATGGCAGGACGCAACCGTCGACGCAGCTCTGCCGCTGGCCGCGGCGGTCTGTCGGAGTGGATCGCGGACCACCGGGCGTCGGTCGCGGTGGCCGTCGGCGTCGTGGTGCTCGTCGTCGCGGTGGCGGTCGCCAAGGTCGTGGCCGACAGCGCCGCGTCCAGCGACACCGAACACCGTGCTGCGCAGGTGCGACAGCTCCTGCACGGTGCCGGCCCCGACGACTTCCTCGCGTTCAACGCCGGGGTGCGCCGGCCTGGCAGCGTCGCGCAACAGGTGCGGGACCAGCCCGACTTCGTGAACGTCAGGGCGACGGCGGACCTGTCGTTCATCCGGTTCCAGCCCGACGGGTGGTGGTCGGCGTTCACGGAGCGCTGCGTGGTGGCCGAGGTCCGTGCGCACTCGGTCGACGTCAGGGTGCCGAAGTCCGCCTGCGTCCGTGTGGCGGCGCCGAACCGATGAGACCGACGCGTTGAACGTCGCTGCATCGGATGCGGTCGTTGCGCTGCCGGGGTGGCCGGCGGTCGTCGCCCGCGGTCTCGGCAAGGACTTCGGGCGCCGCACCGCGGTGTCCTCGCTCGACATCGACGTGCCGACGGGCAGCTTCTTCGGACTCGTCGGACCCAACGGGTCCGGCAAGACGACCACGCTGCGGATGGCGTGCGGACTGCAGCGACCCGACCGCGGTCAGGTCTGGATCGCCGGACACGACACGTGGAGCGAGCCCGTGGCGGTCCGGCGTCTGCTCGGCGTGGTGCCCGACCCGCTGCACCTGTTCGACCGGCTCACCGCGTCGGAGCTGCTCGGCCACCTCGGCGAGCTGCGGGGGATCGAGCGCACCGAGCTCGACCGCCGCCGTGAGGAGCTGCTCGACGTGCTGGGCCTGGCGAGTGCCTCACGCGAGCTCGTCGGCAGCTACAGCCACGGCATGCGAAAGAAGACCGCGCTGGCGTGCGCGCTCCTGCACCGCCCTGCGGTGCTGCTGCTCGACGAGCCGTTCGAAGGCGTCGACCCCGTCGCCGCGGTGACGATCCGCGGCCTGCTCGACCGCTACCGCGTCGCCGGTGGGACCGTCGTGTTCTCGAGCCATGTGATGGACCTGGTCGAGCGGTTCTGCGACCACGTCGCCGTGATGGCGGAGGGACGCCTGCTCGCATCGGGACCGATCGACGCGGTCAGGGGCGGGCAGCGCCTCGAGGACGCGTTCATCGCGATGGTCGGGGCGTCGCCGCTCGGGAACGACGAGCTCGACTGGCTGGACCGTCCAGGGTGAGCTCGCGCGGCGAGGTGGGGCTCGCGCTGGCATGCCGGTCCATGGTCGGGCTCAAGTGGAACCTGCTCCGAAACGGCCTGACCGGTCGGATGCAGCTCCGGGTGCAGACCTGGATGTCGTTGGTGGCCTCGCTGCTGCTCGGGCTGTTCGGGTTCGCGGCGCTGGCCGGCCTCGGCAGGTCGATGCGCAACGGCGACCTGCTCGTCGTCATCCTGCTGCCGGTCCTCGTCGCGGGGATCGCTCTGCTGTCGGCCGCTGCCGGCGTCGAGACCACCATCGACGTCCGCAACCTCGCGACCGAGCCGATCGGGGCGCAGCACCTCGGCACCGCCTCGCTCGCCGCGGCGGTGCTCGGAGCACCGGCGCTCCTCGCCGGCCTGTCGGGCGCAGGTCTCTACGTCGGGTTCTCCGAAGGTGGGTCCTTGGCATCCAGCGTGGTCGCTGTGGGAGCGGTCATCGGGTGGTGGGCGACGCTGCTCCTGTGCAGTCGCAGCGCCGCAAACGTGCTTGGCGTGCTCGCACACGGTCGGACCCGTCATGTCGCGCAGACCGCTGCAGCGTTCGCCGCGATCGGCCTCTGGTTCGGTGCGCAGCTGGGGCTGCAGGCGATCCAGGGCTGGGACCGTGCCCGCTGGCGTGCCGTCGCGTCGGCGTTCTCCTGGACGCCTCCGGGCCAACTCGGACGTGCGCTCGCCGTCGCGACCTCTGATCCGCGCGCTGCTGCCGTGCACGTGCTCGTCGGGGTGACGTGGCTGCCCCTGCTGTGGTGGCTCCACGGCGTGACCACCGGACGCCTCGCCACCGCTCCGGTGAGGCCAGGTGCGGATGGGGCGTCGGTGCGCTCGGGCGGGGTCGACCTCCGGTCGGGACTGCTGCTCCGCCTGGCTCACGGGCCGGCGCTCGAGGTGGGGCTGCGCACGCTGCGAACGAAGTCGAGGACGCCGCGCGAGGCCGTCAACACGGTCGTGGCCCTCCTGCTCGGCCTGGGTGCGCTCGTCGTGGGGCCGCTCCTCGACGGTGGCGCGGGCGACTCCCGACTGGTGCTCACCGCAGGTCTGCTGCACTTCGCCGTGCTGTTCGAGTCGAGCAACTCGTTCGGCTTCGACGGCCCTCCGCTGTGGATGGAGATCGCTGCGGGTGCCGACGGCGGGGTGCTCGTTCGTGGCAAGGCGGTGTCGTCGGTGCTCACGATGGCGGTGCCGGCGGTGCTGGTCGTCGGGGTGCTCGCGGTGCTGCACCACGGGTGGAGCTGGGCGCCAGCGGGGGCGCTGCTCGCTTCGGGGTCCGTGATGATGGCGACGGGCGCCTCGGTGCTGAGCGCTGCGATCGCGCCGTTCGCCGTGCCGGAGAGCCCGAACCCCTTCGCGTCCGGCGATGCCGGCCAGGGATGCCTCGCCAGCTCCGTGCTGGTCGTCGAGATGGTGGTGCTGGGCGCGATCTCGCTGCCGCTCGCCGCTGCGGTGTTCTGGGCGTCGACGATCTCCGCGGCGCTGACCGCGGTGGTGTCGGCGCTCGTGTCGCTCGTCGGTGCGCTGGTCATGTGGGCGGGCATCGGACTCGCCACCGGCGTCGTGCGCGGTCGCGAGGTCGAGCTCGTCGCGAAGGTCACCCCGGCCCGGTGACACGCCGCCGGAGGTGGTCCCGGCGGACCGCCAGGTGATCCCGGCGGGGTAGGTTCGGGACGTGCCAGAGCTGCGATCCCACACCTCCACCCACGGCCGCAACATGGCCGGCGCCCGTGCCCTGTGGCGTGCGACGGGCATGACCGACGCGGACTTCGACAAGCCGATCGTCGCGATCGCGAACTCGTTCACGCAGTTCGTGCCGGGCCACGTCCACCTCAAGGACATGGGTCAGCTCGTCGCCGCGGAGATCACCGCTGCGGGGGGCGTCGCAAAGGAGTTCAACACGATCGCCGTCGACGACGGCATCGCGATGGGTCACGCGGGGATGCTCTACAGCCTCCCGAGTCGCGACCTGATCGCTGACTCCGTCGAGTACATGGTCGAGGCGCACTGCGCGGACGCGCTCGTGTGCATCTCGAACTGCGACAAGATCACCCCGGGGATGCTGATGGCGGCGATGCGCCTGAACATCCCGACGGTGTTCGTCTCCGGTGGTCCGATGGAGGCCGGGACGACCCGGCTCGCCGGCAACGAGGTCGCCGTGGACCTGATCACCGCGATCGAGCGCTCCGGCGACATGGCCGTGAGCGACGCCGAGGTCGACCAGATCGAGCGTTCGGCGTGTCCGACTTGCGGGTCGTGCTCGGGCATGTTCACGGCGAACTCGATGAACTGCCTGACCGAGGCGCTCGGGCTGTCCCTGCCCGGCAACGGCACCCTCGTCGCGACCCACGCGGATCGGGAGCAGCTCTTCCTCGAGGCAGGTCGTCTGGTCGTGGACCTGGCACGTCGGTACTACAACAAGGACGACGAGTCGGTCCTGCCCCGCTCGATCGCCGATCGCCGGGCGTTCACCAACGCCATGTCGCTCGACATCGCCATGGGGGGCAGCACCAACACCGTCCTGCACCTGCTCGCCGCGGCGCACGAAGGCGAGGTGGCCTTCACGATGGCGGACATCGACGCGCTCAGCCGTCGGATCCCGAACCTGTGCAAGGTGGCGCCGGCGACGGACCGCTACCACGTCGAGGACGTCCACCGTGCCGGTGGCGTCCCGGCGATCCTCGGAGAGCTCGACCGTGCCGGTCTCGTCGACGCGGCCGCGCCGACGGTGCACTCGGAGTCCATGGCCGCGGCGCTCGACCGTTGGGACATCCGCCGCCCGACCTGCACCGACGAGGCCCGACGGCTCTGGAGCGCCGGTCCGGCCGGCATCCCGACCCAGGTCGCGTTCAGCCAGTCCACCCGCTGGCCGAGCCTCGACGAGGACCGCGCCGGCGGATGCATCAGGGACCTCGCGCACGCCTACACCGTCGAAGGTGGGCTGGCGGTGCTGTACGGGAACCTCGCCCCCGACGGCTGCATCGTGAAGACCGCCGGGGTGGACGAGTCGATCTGGCACTTCGTCGGTCCGGCGCGGGTCTACGAGAGCCAGGACGACGCGGTCCGGGGCATCCTCGACGAGGAGGTCGTCGCCGGCGACGTCGTGGTCATCCGCTACGAGGGTCCCAAGGGCGGACCGGGCATGCAGGAGATGCTGTACCCGACCACCTACATCAAGAGCCGCCACCTCGGCACCGAGTGCGCGCTCCTCACCGACGGCCGCTTCTCGGGCGGCACCTCCGGGCTGTCGATCGGACACGTGTCGCCCGAGGCCGCCGAGGGCGGCCGCATAGGGCTCGTGCGCGACGGCGATCGCGTCGAGATCGACATCCCTGCCCGGTCGATCCACCTCGCCGTCGACGACGCCGAGCTCGCACGGCGCCACGAGCAGGAGCTCGAGCGGGGCAGCGCAGCGTGGACGCCGCTGCACCGCGACCGGCGGATCTCGACCGCCCTGCAGGTGTACGCGGCGTTCACGACCTCGGCGGCGAGGGGAGCGGTGCGGGATCTGGCACAGGTCGCACCGACGCACGTCCCGGACTGATCCGCTGAGTGCGGCCGTGTCGTGAATGTGGCCGGGCTCAGTCCCGCCGGCGTCTGCCGGGTCGCATGCCACCCTCCCAGCGGCCGCCCCGCCAGCGCAGCACCTCGCGGGCACCTGCCGCGGCGACGACCACCGCCGCGCCGGCGAGGGCCCACCAGCCGCTCATCCGGCGCGTCCGACGTCGTCCTGCACGGGATCAGCTTGCGGTCGGCGCGTCGCCGCTCGCAAGGCGATCCGTCCGCCGCCCCCGGTCGTGGCGGCCGTCGACGTAGGTTGGAGCCCATGCACCGAGTCGATCGACCGCAGGCCCGCCCGTTCCTCGACCGTCGGTCGGCGAGGACGGTGACGGCGGTCCTCCTCGCTGCGGTGGCGGTCCTCGCGGTCGCGTGCGGTTCGGACGACACCGCGTCGACGACGACGGCGAAGGCATCGGCGTCGTCGAGCGCGACGAGCCGACCGGCGACGTCGCCGCCGCCGACGACCTCCACGACGCTTGCGGGCACGACCCGCGGGAGCGTGCAGCTGCACATCGGTGCCACGGCGATCGCGCTCACCTCGGAGTCCTGCACGTCGGGCACGCCCACCTCGATCGAGCTCACCGCGACCGATGCCTCGGGCAACACGCTGAAGGTCGACGCGACCGACGGCAGCGGCTCGGCATCGCTGCGCGGGCCGTCGGAGGACCGGGAGGGCACCGTCAAGTCGGTGCAGGTCGGAGCGGACGGCACGTTCTCGGTCTCCGGCATCATGTCCGTCGCCGACGACAGCGCGCCGGGCCCTGACGACCTCGCCATCAGCGGCCTGTGCGCCTGACCGTCGTGCTGACGCCCAGCGACGAGCGGGGATCGCTGTGACAGATGGTGGTTGGCGTGCGCTTGGCGCCTGCGGCAGACTGGCCGCCATGCAGCCCACGGAGCTCCGTCGTCACCTCGTGGTGGTACTCCTCTAGGCGCACGACCGGGAACGGACCTCGCGTGCGCCACACGACCTCCCTGACCGGGAGGTCGTTGCGGTTTTGCGACGCCACAACCGCGACACCTCCTCGAAGCAGAACGGTCGTAGAAGCAGAATCCTCGTAGAAGCAGAACCCTCGTCGAAGCAGAACGGTCGTCGAAGCAGAACGGTCATCGACAGAACGGAACAGGCCAGCAGATGGATGCACCAGCATGAACACCAACGGCGGTGAAGCACTGATCCGATCCCTCGAGATGGAGGGCGTGGAGGTGATCTTCGGGTTGCCGGGCGGAGCGATCCTGCCGGTGTACGACCCGATCCTCGACAGCCCCATCCGACACGTGCTGGTCCGCCACGAGCAGGGTGCCGGGCACATGGCAGAGGGCTACGCCCATGCGACGGGCCGTCCTGGGGTCGCCATGGTGACCTCCGGTCCGGGTGCGACCAACATCGTGACGCCGATCCTCGACGCCTTCATGGACTCCGTGCCGATGGTGGTCGTCACGGGTCAGGTCCCTCGTCCTGCGATCGGCACCGATGCGTTCCAGGAGTGCGACATCGTCGGGATCACCCGCTCGATCACCAAGCACAACGAGCTCGTGACACGGCCAGAGGACATCCCGCTCGCGATCCGCCAGGCGTTCCACATCGCCACCACGGGCCGGCCCGGACCGGTCCTCGTCGACATCCCCAAGGACATCGTCGATCCCAAGAACCCGGCTTCCGCGATGGACTGGGACTGGCCCTCGGACGCCGACGTGCTGGCGAGCCTGCCCGGCTACCGCCCGACGACGAAGGGCCACCCGAAGCAGATCAAGGAGGCGGCGGAGCTGATCCTCGCTGCGCAGCGGCCGGTCATCTACGCCGGTGGCGGCATCCTCGCTGCCAGGGCGGCCGAGTCGCTGCGAGAGCTCGCAGAGCTGACCGGCATCCACGTCGTGACGACGCTCATGGCCCGAGGCGCGTTCCCCGACGGGCACCCGCTGTGCCTCGGGATGCCGGGGATGCACGGGAACTACACGGCGGTCACCGCGATGCAGCGCGCCGACCTGCTGATCGCGCTCGGCAGCCGCTTCGACGACCGGGTCACCGGCAAGGTCGACGCGTTCGCACCGGATGCGAAGATCATCCACGTCGACATCGACCCGGCCGAGCTCGGCAAGGTCCGCCGACCCGATGTCCCGATCGTCGGCGACTGCCGTCTCGTCATCGACGAGCTCATCCGCGTCCTGCGCACCCGCACCGACGGCGACATCGACTCGCACCAGCCGGACCGCCGACCGTGGAAGCAGGCGATCTCGGGATGGCAGGAGCGCTTCCCGCTGCTCTACGAGCCCTCCGCCGACGGCGACCTCCTCAAGCCGCAGTTCGTCCTCGAGGAGCTGCGCGACCGGGCCCCGGAGGACTGCATCGTGGCGAGCGGCGTCGGTCAGCACCAGATGTGGACCAGCCAGTACTGGCGCTTCGAGCACCCCTACACCTGGATCAACTCCGGTGGCGCGGGGACGATGGGGTTCTCGGTCCCGGCGGCGATCGGGGCGAAGGTCGGTCGGCCCGACCGGATGGTGTGGGCCGTCGACGGCGACGGGTGCTTCCAGATGACCGCCCAGGAGCTGGTCACCGCCGCAACCGAGCGCATCCCTGTCAAGGTCGCGATCCTCAACAACGCCTATCTCGGCATGGTGCGCCAGTGGCAGGAGATGTTCTACGAGGAGCGGTACTCGGAGGTGTACCTCTCGCCCGACCTGCCCGACTACGTGAAGTGGTCCGAGGCGATGGGATGCGTCGCGATGCGGGTCGAGTCGCCCGAGGAGGTCGGACCCGCGATCGACAAGGCCAACGAGATCGACGACCGCCCCGTCGTGCTGGAGTTCCGCACCGACAGCGCCGAGAAGGTGTTCCCGATGGTGCCGGCCGGGCGCAGCAACGACGAGATCGTGGTCGACCCCTCACAGGGAGGTGCAATCTCATGAGCCCGACCGCATCGAACGGTGCTCCCGCGAAGCACCACGTCCTGTCCGTCCTGGTCGAGAACCGCGCGGGCGTGCTCGCACGGGTGTCGAACCTGTTCGCCCGGCGTGGCTACAACATCTACTCGCTCGCGGTCGCTCCGACCGACGACGAGCGCTTCAGCCGGATCACGATCGTCGTCGACGTCGAGCACGCACCGCTCGAGCAGATCGTCAAGCAGCTCAACAAGCTGGTGAACGTGATCCGCATCAGCGAGCTCGATCCGCGCGACTCGACCGAGCGCGAGCTGCTGCTGTGCACCGTGAAGGCGAGTGCCGCGCTGCGGAGCCAGGTGATCGAGCTCGTCGGGCTGTTCGAGGGCCGGGTGCTCGACGTCGGACACGACGAGCTCACGTTGTGCCTGGACGAGCAGCCGGACCGCCTCGACGACCTGGAAGAGCTGCTGCGGCCCTACGGGATCATCGACCTGCAGCGGACGGGTCGGGTCGCGCTGCCCCGCCTCGAGCACTCCGGCTGACCGCCGCTGCCTCGCAGCACGCCCGTCGATCGTGGCTGGCAGCCGCGACGTCGCCGCTGCGATCATGGCGGTCCACGATCCAACACGACAGCTCTTCCGAACGACAGATCTTCCGAACGACAGATCTCCCGAACGACAGCTCTCCCGAACGACAGGGGTTCCTGCAATGGCCAACGTGTACTACGAGTCCGACGCCGACCGATCGATCATCCTCGGTCGCAAGGTGGCCATCCTCGGCTACGGCTCGCAGGGCCATGCCCACGCGCTGAACCTGAAGGACTCGGGTGTCGACGTGCGGGTGGGCCTGCGCGAGGGCTCCTCGTCACGGGCCAAGGCGACCGAGGCCGGCCTCGAGGTCATGTCGGTCGCCGAGGCCGCGAC
>JAFDWA010000350.1 GCA_018268735.1 Actinomycetota bacterium
CGTCGTCCCCGGCCGCGGGGAGTCCTCGCTCGTGATCGCGCTCGAGGACATCCCCGCGATGTTCGACGCGTCGGCGTGCCCGGTCGCCCATTGAGCGTCGACGACGGCGTCGCGACACGCCAGAACCAGCGCGACCACATCCTCGACGTCGCGCTCCGGTTGATGTCGCAGCGCGGCGCGAAGGGGACGAGCATGCGTCGCCTCGCCGCCGCGTGCGATCTCCAGGTCGCTGCGATCTACCACTACTTCGAGTCGAAGGACGCCCTGCTCGCCGCGGTCGTGGCCGAGCGCCACTACGGGACGCGCATGGCGGAGTCGTTCCCGATCGATCCGGCGGCGCCACCGGAGGATCGCCTCACGACGCTGTTCCTGCACGTCTGGAACGGAGCGTTGGAGGAGCAGGCGATCTGGCGGCTCGTGCTGGGCGAGGGCATGCAGGGCGAACCCGCTGTCATGTCGGTCGGCCGCGACCTGCTCGACCTGATCGAACCGGCCACGACCGGGTGGATCCGGCAGTTCCTCCCCGAGGTCGCCGATCCCGAGGCGGTGGCGCACCTCATGGTCGGCCAGCTGCTGGTCGGGTTCGTGCGCGCCGTGTTCAGCGACGACGACCCCACCACGATCGGGGCGGACTGCGTCGTCCCGCTCCTGGGCGTCGTCTTCAGCTGACCACTCGGATCAACCTCCCGGGAACGACCCGACCCGGTCCTTCGGACGTCCGATGGTCGTCCGGCCGTCCTTGACGAGCACCGGTCGCTGCAGGAGCTCCGGATGCTCGGCGAGGACGTCGGCGACCTGCTCCTGCATGGCGACGTCGGCGTCGGACAGGCCGAGCTCGGCGGCAACCCGACCGCGTACTTCGATGTGCTGCAGCTCGGGTTGCGGAAGATCGTGACGTCGGCCATGCACGCGCACCGAAGCGGTCGGCCTGCCATGCTCGACATCCATGACCGACATCGACGCACTCATCGCCGACATGACGCTCGACGAGAAGCTCGCCCAGCTCGGATGCGTCTGGTCGACGCAGCTCGTCGACGGCGACGGCTTCTCGGAGGCCGCTGCGAACCGGCTGCTCGCGAACGGCACCGGTCACGTCACGCGGATCGCAGCGTCGACGGGTCTGCGGCCGCAGGGGCTCGCCGTGTTCGCCAACGAGATCCAGGAGTTCCTCGTCACCCGGACCCGTCTGGGGATCCCCGCCATCATCCACGAGGAGTCCGTCGCCGGGTTCTGCGCACGTGACGCCGTCCAGTTCCCGCAGGCCATCGGCCTGGCCGCGAGCTGGGACCGCGAGCTGCTGGGCGCCGTGGCCGACCACATCCGCAGCGAGATGGTCGCGGTCGGTGCCCGCCAGAGCCTGGCCCCGGTGCTCGACATCGCCCGGGACCCGCGCTGGGGCCGCGTCGAGGAGACCTACGGGGAGGACCCGGTGCTCGCCGGCGAGCTCGGCACCGCGTACGTGCGCGGGCTGCAGGCCGTCGACCTCGGCGTGCTCGACGGCGCGAAGGGCACCGGCGACGACGAGGGCGATCCGGAGCCCCGCGCCCGTGACGGCGTCATCGCGACCGGCAAGCACTTCCTCGGGTACGGGCTGCCCGAGGGCGGCCGCAACCACGGACCCGTGCAACTCGGGTCCCGGGAGCTGCGCGAGGTCTTCGCCGAGCCGTTCGCCGCCGCCATCCGCGACGCCGGGTTGAGCTCGGTGATGAACTCCTACTCGTCGGTCGACGGGTTGCCGTGCGCGGCGTCGACGTTGATCGGCATCGAGCTGCTGCGTGGCGAGCTCGAGTTCAGCGGAACCCTGGTCGCCGACTACTTCTCCGTCGACCTGCTGCGCACCTTCCACCGGGTTGCGCCGACGAAGGGCGTGGCGGCAGCGAAGGCACTGCTCGCCGGCATGGACGTCGAGCTGCCGGCCCTCGACTGCTACGCGCAGCTCGGACCGCTCGTCGAGGACGGGATCGTCCCGATGGAGATCGTCGACGCCGCAGTGCGCCGGGTGCTCGCGCAGAAGGTGAACCTCGGCCTGTTCGAGGACCCGTTCGTCGACTCCGACGCGGCACCCAGAGCGTTCGGCACCCTCGCGGGTCGGGCTCTGGCACGACGCGCGGCGGAGGCGTCGCTCGTGCTGCTCACCAACGACGGCACCCTGCCGCTCGACGCGGACGCGCTCGGCACCGTCGCGGTGATCGGACCGACCGCGGATGACATCCGCCTGCTGCAGGGCGACTACCACTACCCCGCGCACCTGGAGATCATCTACGACCCGTCGGGCAGCGGGGTCGACCTGCTCCCCCACGCAGGCGGAGCGTTCGCCCCAGGACCCCACTTCCCTCCGTCGGTGACGCCGCTCGCCGGGCTGCGCGCCGGACTCGACGGCACCGGTGTCGAGATCGTCCACGAGATGGGATGCACGGTCGACGGCACCGACCGCTCCGGCTTCGACGCCGCTGTCGCCGCAGCGGCCCGAGCGGACGTCGTGGTCTGCTGCGTCGGCGGGCGGTCGGGGCTGGTCCTCGGCTCGACGGTCGGCGAGGCGCGCGACGCGGTGGACCTCGACCTGACCGGCGTGCAGGTGGAGCTGCTGGAGGCGGTCGCGGCGACCGGCACCCCGGTCGTGAGCGTCGTCGTGTCCGGCCGGGTGCACACCCTCG
>JAFDWA010000351.1 GCA_018268735.1 Actinomycetota bacterium
CGACAAGCTGCCGTTCTTCGCTGCGGTGTCAGCGGATCCTGGCGAGGTCCGACGGTCGGGCGTCCTCGAGCTCCAGAGCGAGCTGCACCAACACGGCGTCGGTCCCGAAGTCCCCCGAGAGCATCGCCCCGACGGGCAGGTGCGACTGCTCGTCGAAGCCCATGGGCAGGCTGATCGCCGGCGTACCGCCCGCGTTCGCGAGCGGCGTGTACGGCATCCACGACGCGATGCGATCGAGCAGCGGTTCGAAGTCGACGTTCGCTCCCAGGTGGCCGAGCGCCGGTGGGACGGTGGACACGGTGGGGCTGAGCATCACGTCGTAGCTGCGGGCGGCTTCGGCCATCCGTGCCCGCACCCGCCGAAGTCGCCGCGACACTCCGACGATCCGGGACGGCTGGGCACGGAACGACGCTGCCATGCCCTGGGAGAACTTCGTGAGCTTGGAGCGGTCGTAGTGCGATCCGTGCACGACCGTTGCCGTGGTCGTGGCCATGAAGACCAGGAACCGGTAGTAGAAGATGAAGTCGTCGCGGAACTGCTCCGGCTCGACCGGAGGCGTCGTCTCCTCGACGTGATGGCCGAGCTCGGCGAGCAGGTCGGCGGTGCTCCGCAAGGTCGCGCTGGTCGGTGCATCGATGCTCACCACTCCGGGGATCTCGCCGAGCACGCCGACCCGGAGACGACGCGACGGCGGCCCGGTGACCTCCCCCATCGGCGGCATGGACCGGGGACGGAAGACCCGTTCCATCTCCGCGTAGAAGCGGGCGGTGTCCCGCACGGTCCGGGTCACGACGCCGTCGACCGACACCGACAACGGCAGGTTCCGCTCGTCCGCGTGCCGTCGCAGGCGACCGAGGCTCGGCTTGAGCCCGACCAGCCCGCCGCACGCGGCCGGGATCCGGGTCGATCCACCGCCGTCGACAGCGTGTGCGATGGGCACCACCCCGGCGGCGACCAGCGCTGCGGCACCGCCGGAGGAACCGCCGATCGTGTGGGCGGGGTTCCACGGGTTGCGCGTCGGTGCCCGATCAGGGAACTCGGTGGAGGGCACGAACCCCCACTCCGGCATGGTCGACGTCCCGATCAGCGGCATCCCCATCGCCTCCATGTCGCCGGCGACGCCGCGGGTGCGCGACTGGGGCGGTGAGTCGGCGAGGGCAGCGGCGCCCCAGGTGCACGGGAGTCCGGCGACCGGGACCATGTCCTTGATGAAGGTCGGGATGCCGACGAGCGAACCACGTCGGGTGCGCCGATCGGGAAGTGCTGCCGACGCCGGGCCGTATCGGTCGAACATGACCGCACCGAGTTGCGGGTCGACGGTCCTCGCCCGGTCGATCGCCGAGGTGAGCACCTCCCGGATCGACAGCTCGCCCGAATCGAGGGCGTCGATGGTCGCCACCGCATCCAGCCGGGCGAGCTCGTCGTCGAAGGCGTGCACCGTCGGTCGCCGCTCGGTGCTGCCCGGTGACCCGGGGTCCGAATCGGCCCGGCCGTCGTCGAGCGTTGCGTCGTCGAGCGTTGCGTCCACAGCGCGGAGACTAGGCGCATCGGTGCAACGCACGGCTCGGGGGCCAGCACGCGGCCGAGGCCGTGGCGAGCCGGTCAGCGTCGCCAGAAGATGAGGTGCACGACGGGCGCAGGCGGCGATCTCGGGCAGAAGCGACCATCCGGTGGTCGTCGGTGCCCAAGTTCGCGGGGAGGTCGTCTCGGGCGGAGGTCGTCTCGGGCGGACAGAGCGATGAGATCGGTGGATCCGGGCCCTCCTGAACCTCTGATGGCACGCGTCCGCGTCGAACCAGCGCCATCCTGGATCTCCCGCACCCCAGGAGGTGGCCGTGTCGGTCCCACCGTCAGGACAGCAGCACGAGATCCGCCTCGGCGACCAGCACGCCACGGTCGTCGAGGTCGGCGGCGGGATCAGGGAGTACCGCGTCGGCGCCCGCGACGTCCTGGATCCCTATCCGCTCGACTCGATGTGCGTCGGGGCACACGGCACACCGCTGATCCCGTGGCCCAACCGCCTCGCCGACGGCCGGTACCGCTTCGACGGACAGGACCACCAGACCGCGCTCACCGAACCCGACAAGCACA
Source organism: Actinomycetota bacterium (assembly GCA_018268735.1). Taxonomy (GTDB): domain Bacteria; phylum Actinomycetota; class Acidimicrobiia; order Acidimicrobiales; family Microtrichaceae; genus Dermatobacter. The sequence goes on from JAFDWA010000351.1 coordinate 2,092, forward strand.
ACGCCATCCACGGGTTCCTGCGTTGGCGGTCCTGGGACGGGATCGACCACGAGGAGCACCGCGTGGTGATGACCACGACGCTGCACCCGATGCCCGACTACCCGTCCACCCTCCACGTCGAGGTCGCCTACGAGCTCACGCCGGACGGGCTCGTGGTGACCACGACCGTCGAGAACCGTGGAAGCCGCCCATGCCCCTACGGCTGCGGTTCACATCCCTACCTGTCCCCCGGCGACGGCCTCGTCGACGACTGCACGTTGCAGCTCGATGCCGCGACCCGCATCACGACCGACGCGGTCCGCCAGCTCCCCACCGGCACCGAGGCGGTGGACGGCACGGCCTTCGACTTCCGGACGCCTCAACGGATCGGGGACCTCGAGGTGGACTTCGCGTTCACGGACCTCACCCGCGACGACAGCGGCCGGGCCTGGACCCGACTGACCGGCGGCGACGGTGCCGAGGTCGCGCTGTGGTTTTTTAATGATACGGCGACCACCGAGATCTACACCCACCGGGCGGAGGCGTACTCGACCGGGAGCCGCAAGCCCCACGTGGCGTAC
>JAFDWA010000352.1 GCA_018268735.1 Actinomycetota bacterium
ACATCCGGTTGTCGACGATCACCTTGCCGTTGCGATCGAGGATCCGCCCCCGCGGCCCCTCCTCGTGGATGACCCGGAGTCGGTTCGACGCGGAGGCGACCTGGAACTTCTGGCGGTCGATCCCCTGCAGGAACCACAGCCGCACGAACAGCGCGAGGAACAGCGAGATCGCGACGATCCCGATGGCACCGAGGCGGACCTGCCGGGACTCAGCGTCCACCAGTGGCTCCGGCGGTGGGGGCTCCGGCGATGGGTGGGAGGAGTCGGTGCATCGGAGCGACAGCGAGATCGGTGGCTGGTTGCGGGCCCGGGTCAGCGGACCTTGACCGTGAGGTGCCCGGGCTCGGCCCAGCGGCATGCTGCGAGGACGGGCAGTGCGAGCACCGTGTTGACCGCAGCGACGATACCGACGATGGCGACGAGGTTGGGATCGGTCAGCGATCGCTGTGCCAGCAGCTGGCCGATCGTCGCGTACAGCAGGGTGCCGACGGCGCTCGCGACGCCGACGACCGCACAGGAGATCCAACGGCTCGGTCGGGCGATCGCCTCTCCTGCGACGCCTGCGCCGTAGCCGACGAGGAGGTAGGCCAGCGCCGTCATCCCGAACCGACCGGGCAGGAACAGATCGACGAGGACGCCGCAGGTGAACCCGACGACGGCACCGGTGCCGGGCCCGCCGACCATTCCCGCGCAGATTGCGACGAGCAGCAGCAGGTCCGGGTGGACACCCGCGATGCTGACCTGCGGCACGAGTCCGACCTGCAGCACGAGCGCAGCGCTGACGACCAGGGTCCACCGCAGGAGGTGGCCCGGCTCAGCAGCCATGTCGACCGCTCGGGGTCCGGGGCGACGCGCTCACCGCGGCGGCTGCCACTTGAGGACCTGCACCACGTCGAGCTCGGAGAACTTCGCGCCGTAGTCCACGAGCAGGAGTCGAAGCCCTGGGATCTCGTCGACGGTGACCTTGCCGACGGTCCCGATCGGGATGTCCGGTGGCATGACGGAGTTCTCGAGCCCGCTGGTGAGCACGACCTCGCCCCGATCGACCGGAACACCGGTCTGGATCTTCTGCACGATGAAGTGATCCGAGTCGCCACCGCCGTGGCCGACGCCGAGGGTCTGCGTCGATGCCAGTCGGACGCCGAGGCGGAAGTCCGGATCGGTCAGCAGCTGGACCACCGACCGGGTGCGGCTCGCCCGCTCGATCCGACCGACGAGGCCGTCACGCACGACGACCGGGTTCCCCACCGCGACGCCCTGGTCGGTCCCCTTGTCGATCTCCAGCCGGAAGGTGTCGAAGTTCGACGACGGACCCGACACGACGCGGGCGATCTGCGAGGGGATCGACTCGGCGAAGCCGAGGTTCATCTGCCGTCGGAGGCGCTTGAGCTGCTCGATCGCGTTGGCGCCCTTCATCGCGTCGCCCTCGAGCGCGGCGACCCGGCCCCGGAGCCGGGCGTTCTCCCTCTCGAGGTGGTCGTAGTCGGTCATCCCGCCCCACGCGTTGCGCACCGGGGTGGTGACCCACGCGAACGCGCTGCCCACCGGGGCGACCACATCGCTCGCGACGTTGCGCATCCCGTCGAAGACCCCGATGCCACGCGCGTCGAGGGTGATGAGGGTGACGGCGAGCAGGCTCAGGACGAGCAGGACGTAGCGGGCGCGTCGACGGGTCTCGGTTGACGGCACGGAGGTCAGTCGCGCAGGGAGGAGAACCGACCGGACTCGTCGAGCGCCGGGAGGGCCTCGAGCGCCATCCCCGAGCCGATCGCCACAGCTTCGAGCGGACGTGGCGCGATCCGGATCGGCATGCCGGTCTCCTGCGCCAGCCGGGTCGGCAGGCCCTTGAGGAGCGCACCACCGCCGGCGAGGACGATGCCCCGCTCCATGACGTCGGCGGCCAGCTCGGGAGGTGTCTTGTCCAGCGTCACCTTCACCGCATCGACGATCGACGACACCGGCTCTTCGATCGCCTCCCGGATCTCGTGGGTCGAGGTGATGATCGTCTTGGGGAGCCCGGTGACGAGGTCGCGTCCCCGGATCTCGGCCTGCAGCTCCTGCTCCAGCTCCCAGGCGGAGCCGAGCTCCATCTTGACGACCTCGGCGGTTCGCTCGCCGAGCGCGAGGCTGTACTCCTTCTTGATGTACTGGATGATCGCGTCGTCGAGCTCGTCGCCGCCGACGCGCACGGACTGGCTGGTGACCACGCCGCCGAGGGAGATCATCGCGACCTCGGTCGTCCCGCCGCCGATGTCCACGATCATGTTGCCGGTCGGCTCGTGCACCGGCAGACCGGCGCCGATCGCTGCGGCCATCGGCTCCTCGATGATGCGGGCCGGCTTCCGGGCACCTGCGAACTCTGCTGCGTCCTGCACCGCCCGCTGCTCCACGCCGGTCACGCCCGACGGAACGCAGATGATCATCCGTGGCTTGGAGAACCGGCTGTTGTGCACCCGCTGGATGAAGTACCGGAGCATGGTCTCGCAGACCTCGAAGTCGGAGATGACCCCGTCCTTCAGCGGGCGGATCGCTTGGATGTGAGCGGGGGTCTTCCCGATCATCCGCTTGGCCTCGGCACCGACAGCGACGGCACGCCCATCCCGGGAGCTCACGGCGACCACCGACGGCTCGAAGAGCACGATGCCT
>JAFDWA010000353.1 GCA_018268735.1 Actinomycetota bacterium
GCTGAAGGACCTCGAGATCCCCGTCCAGTGCGGCATGCGCGTGGTCGCCATCCGACGGGGTCGCTCCTGGATGATCGAGGAGGTCGACGGCGACGTCGTGCTGCTTCCCGACGACGTGCTGTTCCTGCGTGGCTCGCCTGCAGGGATCTCGCGCCTGCACGAGCTGGCTGCGGCGCCGACGTGGGCGCCGCCGGAGCTCCCAGAGCCGCACGCCCTCACCGACCTCGACCGGGCCGTCGACGTCCTCGTCGAGATGAAGGACGTGTCGGAGACGGCGGTCGGGCTCGCCTACTCGGCGCTGGCCCTGCGCGACACCGGTCTGGCCGCAGAGGTGAACCACCTCGCCGAGCGACTCGACGAGATGAAGGACCACCTGCAGCTGTGGGTCCTGCGCGCCGCGAAGCACGACGTCGACCCGTCACCGTTGCGCGGCCTGTTGCAGCTCGCTGCGGCCGCAGAGGAGATCGGCGACCAAGCCGCGCAGATGGTGTGGCTGATCACCGACGGCGCCGAGTTCCACCCGATCGTCAACATCGCGCTCGGCGACGCCGACGTCGTCGCGACCCGGGTTCCCGTGGCTGTCGGCTCGACCGCAGCCGGGTGCTCGCTCGGTGAGCTGCAGCTCGACATCGAACCGGGCTTCTGGATCCTCGCGATACGAAGGGACAACCGCTACCTGTACCAGCCGCGGGGCTGGGTGCGCCTCGCCGTGGGTGACGACCTCATCGCGACCGGACCCCACGAGGGGCGGGACCGCCTCGCAGAGCTGTGCGGCTGGAGGGTCGTCGAGGACGACGACGATCCGACCGGGCAGATCGAGCTGAAGCCGCTGAGCGCCGTTCGGGGCTGACGCTCGACGGCGCACACAGCCGACGTCCGCGGCGGCGGGCGGGACCTCTGTCGGCGGTAGCTTGTTCGACGTGATCGAACCGCTCCGTCTGCTCACGGTGCACGCCCACCCCGACGACGAGTCCTCCAAGGGGGCGTCGACGATCGCGAAGTACCGGGCGGAGGGCATCCCGGCGACGCTCGTGTGCTGCACGGGTGGTGAAGCCGGTGACATCCTCAACCCGGCGATGGACCGACCGGAGGTCCGCGAGCACATGGCCGAGGTCCGCCGCGACGAGCTGACGGCGGCGACCGACATCATCGGCTACGAGACCGTGGAGATGCTCGGCTACCACGACTCGGGCATGCCCGACATGCCTGAGAACGACCGGCCGGACAACTTCTGGAACGCGCCGCTCGACGAGGCGATCGGCAGGCTGGTGGCGATCATCCGCCGGGATCGACCCCAGGTGGTCGTCACCTATCCGGAGGACCAGTCCCACTACGCCCACCCCGACCACCTGCGCGTCCACGACATCACCGTTCCGGCGTTCGACCGAGCGGCGGACCCGGACTGGTACCCGGACGCCGGTGCGCCGTGGCAGCCCTCGAAGCTGTACTACACGACGTGGTCGGTCACCCGGATGGTCGCCCTGCACGAGAAGTTCCTCGAGCTGGGCCTCGAATCGCCGTTCGACGAGAGCTGGCGCAAGCGCTGGGCCGACGCGCCGGGCGACGACGCGATCACCACCCGGGTCGACATCAGGGGGTTCTACGAGGTGCGGGAGAAGGCGCTTCTCGCGCACGCCACGCAGATCGACCCGGACTCGCCGTTCTGGTTCGGCCTGCCGTCGGACGTCGCGTGCGAGGTGCACCCCTGGGACGACTACGTCCTGGCCCGCTCGCTCGTGCACACCGATGTGCCCGAGGTCGACCTGTTCGCCGGCATCCCCGGTCGAGTTGCGGTGGAGCGCTGATGGCTGCGGAGGCGACCTCGCTGTCGGAGCGCCTCGGGTACCCGGCCGATGCCTCGCTCGTCATCATCAACTGCGACGACCTCGGCATGTGCCACTCCGCGAACGAAGCGGTCTACGACTGCCTCCGCGACGGGCTCGCGACCTCGTCGACGTTGATGGTCCCCTGCCCGTGGGCGCGAGATGCAGCGGCGCGCTACCGAGGCGAGGACATCGGCGTGCACCTCACCCTCAACGCCGAGTGGGAGCTGTACCGCTGGGGTCCGATCACCCACGCCCCGTCGCTCCTCGACGGCGACGGCGGATTCCCGCGGACCGTCCTCGACGTGTGGGACCACGCCGACCTCGACGAGACGCGCCGTGAGCTGCGTGCCCAGGTGGAGCGGGCGATCCTCTGGGGATTCGACGTCACCCACCTGGACTCCCACATGGGAACCCTGCAGATGCGTCCGGAGTTCTTCGACATCTACCTGGACCTCGCCGTCGAGTTCGGGCTGCCGTTGCGGTTGTCGGGCCCCTCGACGCAGGCGCTCACTGGGTTCCCGTTCCGCGAGCTCGCGGACGCGGAGGGCGTCGTCGCGCCGGACCACCTCGTCGTGTCGACCGGTCCCGGTGTCCGACCTGCGTTCGAGCGGTTGTTCTCGACGTTGCGACCCGGGGTGACGGAGATCTTCGCCCACCCCTCGACCGATCATGCCGAGCTGCGGGCGATCGCTCCGGACTGGGAGACCCGGGTCGAGGACCACCGTCTCCTCCGCGGCGACGCGGAGATCCGTGCGTTGGTCGAGCAGTCCGGTGCGCACCTCATCGGTTGGCGGGAGCTGCGCGACCTGCAACGCTC
>JAFDWA010000354.1 GCA_018268735.1 Actinomycetota bacterium
CACCCGTGAGCGTGGCCGCTGGGGACTCGAGGAGTTCCTCGAGACGAAGTCGATCCAGCTGCCGGCCTGACCTGCCGACCGGGCCGTCGACGAAGTTCCGGGATTTCTTGTTTGGACCCGGAGGTCTCCGGGTACGACATCGCCAATCTCCCTTCCGCGGTGCCCGAGCTCCCAGGAGTTCGGGCACTGTCGCGTCCACCCCCCGGCGTCCACCCCGCGTCGGCGCACGCCGCACGCCGACGTCTGACGCGTGCGCGCCGAGTTCGGGAGTGGGGGACGCGAAGTAGGTTGAGCGGGCCGTCCACCAGTCCTCCACCAGTCCTCCAGCACCCCTCCCCCTCACCGAACCTGTGACACTGCTCGCTCCCGAACCCGACGCCGCGCCCGGCGACGAGGCCCCGCTGGGTCCGGGCGACGCCGTGGACGCCGGGCCGTCGGTCACCCGTCGCGGCGTCCACCTGATCGCCCGGTTCGTCAGGCTGCATCCGCTGCCGTTCGCGCTCTCGCTCGTCGGCGGGGTCGGCTGGGCGGCGATCGTCGTCGGCTACAGCTACGTGCTCGGCCGGGTCACCGACGAGGTCATCACGCCGGCGTTCTCCAAGGAGGGGGTGAGCGCATCGACGGTGTGGTGGGCGGTGGGGGCGCTGCTCCTCGTCGGTCTCGCACGGGGGATCTCGGTGGGCGTCCGCCGCTGGTTCGGCTCGCTCACCGAGGCGCGGATGCAGCGAACGGTGCGCACCTCGGTCGTGGAGCGGCTCCTCACGATGCCCCTGTCGTCGTACCGTCGGCGCCCGACGGGTCAGCTGCTCGCGAACGCGGACGTCGACGTGACGACGGCGACCAACATGTTGATGCCCCTGCCGTTCTCGCTCGGCGTCCTGGCCCTCGTGGTGATCTCGCTGGTGAGCCTCTTCGCTGCAGACGTCGCGTTCGGCGTGGTGGCGTTGCTGCTGTTCCCCTCGCTGACGCTCATCAGCCGCTGGTACACCAACCGGGTCCACGGTCCTGCCGCGAGGGTCCAGGCCCGCCTCGGCGAGGTCAGCTCGATCGCACACGAGAGCTTCGACGGCGTGCTGGTCGTCAAGACCCTCGGACGCGAGGCGCAGGAGCAGGAGCGCTTCGATGCCGCCTCGGATCGACTCCGGGACCAGCGCCTCGTCGTCGCACGCATGACCGCTGCGTTCGAACCGCTGCTCGACATGCTGCCCAACCTCGGCACGGTCGCGCTGTTGCTCGCAGGGGCGTGGCGCATCGACCAGGGCGCCGCGACCGCCGGCGACCTCGTGCAGGCCGTCGCGCTGTTCGGCTGGCTCGCGTTCCCGATGCGGATCGTCGGGTTCCTGTTCGAGTCGATCCCTCGGGCGGTCGTGTCCATCGACCGGGTTGACGACCTGACCGCGGAGCCGACGGACCCTGCGGCGGAGGGCGGATCCGAGGACCGGGGGGCGATCTCGCTGCCGGGTGGTCCGCTGTCGATCGAGCTCGACGGCGTGTCGTTCTCCTACGGCGACAGCCAGCCCGACGCTCCGAACGGCCATGCCGCAACGGCCGGACGCGACCGCCCGAGCAGCCCCGGCAGCACGGAGCGTCCCGGCAGCACGGAGCGTCCCGGCAGCACGGAGCGTCCCGGCAGCACCGAGCGTCCCGGCAGCCCTGATGCCGCAGTGCTCGACCACGTGAGCTTCACGGTCCAGCCCGGAGAGGTCGTCGCGCTCGTCGGCTCCACCGGATCCGGCAAGTCGACCCTGGTGCAGCTGCTCGTGCGACTCGACGAGCCGACGACCGGCACGATCCGGATCGGTGACGTCCCCGTCGACGACCTCGACCCCGACGAGCTGCGCGCAGCGGTGTCGCTCGCCTTCCAGGAGTCCTACCTGTTCGCGTCCTCGGTGGCCGACAACGTGACCCTCGACCGTCCCGCCGCGACGTCACGCCTCCTCGACGTGTTGGACCGCGCACGTGCCGGGCGGTTCGTCTCACGTCTGCCCGACGGCGACGCGACCGTCGTCGGCGAGCGCGGGGTGACCCTGTCGGGGGGGCAGCGCCAACGGGTCGCCCTCGCCAGGGCGCTCGCCGGTGCGCCCAGGGTGCTGGTGCTCGACGACGCCACCTCAGCGGTGGATCCCGTCATCGAAGCGGAGATCCTCGACGGTCTTCGCAACGGCGACACGACGATGGTCGTCGTCGCGCACCGCCTGTCGACGATCATGCTCGCTGATCGCGTCGTGCACCTCGAGCGTGGTCGCGTCCGTGGTGTCGGCACACACGCCGAGCTGCTCGCGGACCCCGAGTACGCAGCGCTCGTCACGGCCTACGAGGAGCAGGCCGAGTTGGATCCGGTCGAGTTGGAACCGGTCGAGCCGGGCGAGGACCGCTGATGCCGATCCGACCGAACACCCCCGACGACGAGGACGCCGGCCCGATCAGCGCGATGGAGGTCCTGCGACTCGGGATGCGTCGCACCCCCGAGCTCAAGAAGGGCTTCGCCGCGTCGCTCGCCTTCGCGATGGTCATCGCTCTCGGCCGGCTCGTCGTGCCGATCGCGATCCAGCAGATCCTCGACAAGGGCATCTCCGGCGGTGCACCCGACTGGCCGTTCGTGCTCGGGACCTGCGCCGCGGCAGCCG
>JAFDWA010000355.1 GCA_018268735.1 Actinomycetota bacterium
GACCCTGCCCTCGATGGCGGAGATCCGCGACCCGCAGCGGTGGTTGCGGCGCGTCGCACCCGAGGCGTCCGCCGCCTGAGGCGGCGGGTCGATCCAGTGGATCGGCGGTCGATCACCCAGGACCCCGTCGTCTCGGGGCTGCTCAGGCGATGCACGTTCCCGCCGGCGGACACCGCGGTGACGTGCGCGGTGTCCGGCGGTGCGGACTCCTCGGCCCTGGTCGTCCTGGCAGTCGCAGCGGGCCTCGAGGTGACCGCTGTCCACGTGGATCACGCGATCCGCTCCGGGTCCGCAGCGGAGGCGCTGCTCGTCGCCGAGCTCGCCGGCCGCCTGGGCGTGGGGTTCCGCGCGGTGCGGGCGCCGGTCTCTCCGGGGCCCGGTCTCGAGGCCCGAGCGCGGACAGTCCGCCACGGGGCGGTGGGTCCCGACGCGCTGTTCGGCCACACCGCCGACGACCAGGCCGAGACGGTGCTGCTGCGGATGCTGCGCGGCACCGGCACCACCGGCTTGTCCGCGATGCGAACCGAGCGGCACCCGCTCCTGGCGTTGCGCCGGTCCGAGACGGTGGAGCTGTGCGAGCACCTCGGGCTCGAGGTGCTGCGGGACCCGTCGAACGACTCGCCGGCCTTCACGCGCAACCGCGTTCGTCACGAGGTGATCCCGCTCCTCGACGACGTCGCCGGTCGCGACGTCGTTCCCCTGCTGTCGAGGCTGGCGCGCATCGCCGCGGAGCAGTCGGATCTGATCGAGGAGCTCGCTCGACCCTTGGACCCGACCGACGCGGCGGCGCTCGCCGCGGCGCCGCGGTCGTTGGCGAGCGCGGCGGTCCGTCGCTGGTGGCGGGAGCGCAGCGGTGAGGCGCTGGCACCCGACGAGCACGCGATCGAGCGCGTGCTGGAGGTGGCCGCGGGCACAGCTGTGGCGTGCGACGTGCTCGGCGGTTGGCGGGTCCTGCGCTCCCGCGGCCGACTGCGCATGGAGCGGCATCCCGATCCCTGCTGATCCGCCGTGGGGGTAGGGTCGGCGGCCATGACCGAACCGGCACCGGCCTCGTTCGCAACCGACCCGGCGATCGAGCGGGTGCTGCTGACAGAGGAGCAGCTCCGTCGACGGATCGAGGAGCTCGGTGCGCAGCTGACCGAGGACTACGTCGGTCGCGCGCCGCTGCTCGTCTGCGTGCTGAGGGGGGCCTACGTGTTCCTCACGGACCTCGCTCGCAGCATCGACCTCCCCGTCGAGATCGACTTCATCGCTGTGTCCTCCTACGGGGCGACGACCCGGACCTCCGGGGTGGTGCGGCTGGTCAAGGACCTCGAGGTGGACCTCACCGACCGGGACGTCATCCTCGTCGAGGACATCGTCGACACCGGCCTCACGCTGCGCTACCTCCGCCGGAGCCTCGAAGCGCGGGGATCCGCGAGCCTCGAGGTGTGCGCGCTGCTCGCCCGGGAGTCTGCCGACCTCGAAGGGCTCGGCGTGCGCTACGTCGGGTTCACGATCCCGAACGACTTCGTGGTCGGCTACGGACTCGACGCCGGGGAGCGGTACCGGAACCTGCGCTACCTCGCGGTGTACGACCCGGACGCCGACGAGGTCGGCTGAGCCGGCGACGCCGGACCCGGATCCAGCCGTCCGGTGGCGCGGAGGCGTCGCAACGCCAACCAGCCGACGGCCGCCGGCAGCCACGTCGAGACCAGCCGGAACAGCACCACGGCCGAGAGCGCGACGGTGCCGCGCTCCCCGAGCAGCACCAGCCCGGCGACCAGGCCTGCCTCGGTGAGGCCCGCCCCGCCGGGGATCGGCGTCAGGGCGGCGACGAACAGCACGAGGAGCGTCGCCAGCGCGATCGACGGCGGGTCGAGCGTCCCACCGACGGACCGGTCGGCAGCCACCATCGCACCAACGGTCGCGAGCGGTACGAGGAGCGACCCGATGAACAGCTGGGCCAGCCTCGTGGTGTGTCCGGTGAGCGCTCGGAGCCCCGCTGGTGCGCTCCGGAGCGGGACGACGACGTCGCGCGCAGCGATGCGGCGCAGCGGTGCCGCGAAGTTGGCTGCGATCAGCACGACCACGGTGCCGGCCGTGACGGCGACCTGCACCGGGTCGGGGTGGTCCACCAGGTCGATCGACCCGTCGCTGCCCGACAGCCGGACCGTGAGGTAGAGGACTGCGAGGTGGGTGAACGCTCGTGCAGCGAGCGTGACGCCGACCGAGCCGAGCGCCGTGCCGGCGTCGACGCCGGAGGTGAGTAGCGTCCGGACCCGCAGCGCCACGTTCGCCGAGTGCAGCGGCCGGAGCAGGTCGGCGAAGCCGGCAGCCAGCCTGGTCAGGACGAGCGAGCCGACATCGGAGCGGTCCCGGGACGATCCGAACGCGGCGGTGACCGAGGCCAGGATTCCCGCCAGCGTCGCCGCGACCGCCCACACGACCTGGTCGGGCCGGTCGACCCCGGCGGGTGCCGCCCCGGACAACCCGAGTCGACCGATGAGGGCTGCGACCGTCGCGGCGAACACGAACCAGGCGATCGCCGGCCACGTCGTGGTCGGAACGCTCGCCGAGTAGTCCGGGGTCGGGAGCCCTGCTCGGGCGGCGACCTCGTCGCGCAGGTCGTGCAGCGACCC
>JAFDWA010000356.1 GCA_018268735.1 Actinomycetota bacterium
CGGACCCCGTAGCCCAGCTCGCCCGCCCACGCCACGATGCCTTCGAACTCCGCGGCCCCCGACGGCGACGTGGCACGCATCCAGCCCGACGTCGCAGCGGCAGGGTCGAACCCGCCGTCCCAGTTCTCCCAGGGCAGGTGCCGGGGCTGTCCGTCGTCGTCGACGAGGAGCTCGGCCTTCGTGTAGATGGCGTCGGCTCGATCGGTGAACGCGAACTCGAACAGCTTCGTCTCGGTGATCGCCTCGGTGGGGCACGCCTCCACGCACAGGTCGCAGTGGATGCAGCGCAGGTAGTTGATCTCGTAGACGTAGCCGAAGCGCTCACCCGGTGAGGTCGGCGCCTCGGGGTCGTTGTCGGCACCGCGCACGTAGATGCAGCGGGCCGGGCACACGCCGGCGCAGAGCTCGCAGCCGATGCACTTCTCCATGCCGTCCTCGTAGCGGTTGAGGACGTGGCGACCGTGGAAGCGCTCCGGCTTGGGACGCACCTCCTCGGGGTACTCGGTGGTGACCCGTCGACCGGAGTCGGTCCGCGTCCCAGCCCACTTGCGCAGGGTGACCCGGAAGCCGTCGAGGTAGCCCATCAGCGTCCTCCCCCGCTCGGTCCGTCGAGAGCTGCGATCGAGTCGCTCAGCTCGTGACGGGCTGCTGCGGCCCGGATCGCGGCACGGAGCATCAGGCCGCCGATCGCGAGGATCACGACCGTGACCGCCCCGGCCAGCACCGGGTTCCAGCCCACGTCGTCGGCGACCCGCACCGCAGTCAGCAGGAGGAACCAGCCGAGGGCGAGGGGGATCAGGAACTTCCACCCGAGGTCCATCAGCTGGTCGTAGCGGAACCTGGGCAGCGTGGCCCGGAACCACACGAAGATGAACAGGAACACGAGCAGCTTCACCATGAAGTACACGAACGGCAGCAGGTAGTCGCCCACCCAGCCGGGGACGCCGTCGGGGATCGGCCCGGAGGGACCCCCGAAGAACAACGTCACGATCACCGCTGACATCGTCACGGTGTTCATGAACTCGGCAAGGTAGAAGAGCGCGAACCGGAACGACGAGTACTCGGTGTGGAAGCCACCGACGAGCTCCTGCTCCGCCTCGACGAGATCGAACGGCGGACGGTTGAGCTCGGCGGTCGCTGCGACGGTGAAGATCAGGAACGGCACGAGGAACGTCATCCACACGTTCCAGTGCCAGCCCGACTGACCCGCCACGATCCCGTTCGTCGACAAGGTTCCCGACACGAGCAGGACCGCCGCGACCGACAACCCCAGCGCCGCCTCGTAGGAGACCATCTGCGCCGTGGCCCGCACCGAGCCCAGCAACGGGTACTTGGATCCGGAGGACCAGCCGGCGAGCATCACGCCGTAGACGGCGACGGAGCTCATCGCCAGCACGAACAGGATGCCCATCTGCGGATCTGCGACCTGCATGAACGTCTGGTGGCCGAACAACGTGACCACGCCGTCGCCGCCGTCGGAGAAGTTCCCGGCGACCGGGACGACCGAGAAGACCAGGAACGCAGGCACGAGCGCCAGGAGCGGAGCGAGGCGGAACACGAACGGATCGGAGCGCTCCGGCTCGAGATCCTCCTTGAACATCAGCTTGAGGCCGTCCGCGAGGGTCTGCAGGATGCCGAACGGTCCGGCGCGGTTCGGGCCGATCCGGTTCTGCATGTCGGCGACGAGCTTGCGCTCGAACCACACCATCGCCATCACGCCGATCATCAGCGCCGCGAACGCGACGACGACCTTGAGCAGCACGATCAGGACCGCTGCGAGGCCGACGTCGCCGGTGAGGAGCGGATCCATCAGGCGACCTCCACCCGGACGTCGCACACCACGTCGTCGGCCGACACGAGCGACGACGGATCCACCGACAGCGCGTGGTGCACGACGACGGTCCCCTTCGGCACACGGGCATCGACGACCAGCGGTCCGGTCACCGAGCCGTTCTTCGAGCTCACGGTGAGCCTGGTGCCGGCGTCCACGGCGAGCGCCGCGGCATCGGCGCTGCCGAGCACGACGACCCCGTCGCGGACCAACGGGACCGACGACGGGCAGTGCGACAGGGACGCCCCGCCGTCGTAGAGCACCCGGTCGACGACGAGCCGCGACGAGTAGGCGTTCGGGCTCGGCACCGCAGGCGGCTCCGGCCGGACGAACGTGCCGGCGTCGAGCGGCATCAGGATGCCGTCCGCGCTCGTCGACGACGAGAGCGCCTCGGCGGTGATGTCGGACAGGCACTCCACGTTCGCCACCAGCTCGTCCCACAGCTCCGCCGGTCCCATCACCGCGCCGTCGCCCGGGTCGCCGAGGAGCTCGGCCAGATCGGCAGCGATCGCCCAGTCGGCACGTGCTGCACCCGGCGCGGTGGCGGCCGCGTTCACCACGGTGATGCGACCCTCCAGGTTCGTCGTCGTCCCGTCGCACTCGGCGAAGCCCGACACCGGCAGCACGACCTGCGCCGACGCGGCCGAGTCCGTCAGGAAGCGGTCGAGCGCGACGACCATGGGGGTGGCGGCGAGTGCACGCCGCACGAGCGAGCGGTCCCGGTGGTCGACCAGGGGATCGGATCCGACCAGCACCAGGACGTCGATGCGCCCCTCGGCCGCCGC
>JAFDWA010000357.1 GCA_018268735.1 Actinomycetota bacterium
CGCGACCTCGACGCAGGCCGCACGGTTGTTCGTCGAGTGCGGCTGCAACGTCTCCGGCAGCAGCACCTCGCACAGGACGAGGACGTCGTTGCCGCCTCGGATCGGGTCCGGCACCGTGTACACGGGCTGCAGCATGCAGTCGGAGTTGGAGCCTTCGGCCTGGTTGGTCGAGGAGCCGTCGAAGTTCCACAGCTCCGGTTCGCCGCCGTCGGCCACGACCTTCGTCTTGGAGCGCATCAGCGGGGTCGGCTCCGTGCCGTCGATCCAGATGTACTCAGCCCTGTACGCCACGTTCGTGTGCCTTTCGTCGTCCCGGAGCATCTCGCGCCGGTGTCGCCCCCAGCGTCGCCGCAGCGGTTTTCCGTCCCGTTGCCCGATTGTGAACGGCGTGTGAACACGGCGCCGAACGGAGGGTGCCGGCGTTGGCGCTGGCAAGATGGGGGCGCTATGGACCAGCAACAGGCCTACGTGATGCGAACCGTCGAGGAACGCCGGGTGCGACTGGTCCGCCTCTGGTTCACCGACGTGCTCGGCCAGCTCAAGTCGGTGGCGATCTCCCCGGTCGAGCTCGACGCGGCGTTCGACGAAGGCGTGCAGTTCGACGGCTCGGCGATCGACGGGTTCAGCCGCGTGCAGGAGAGCGACGTCCTGGCGTTCCCGGATCCCAACTCGTTCCAGCTCATGCCGTCACGTGACGACGAGGACATCACCGCACGGATCTTCTGCGACATCACCAACCTCGACGGATCGCCGTTCGAAGGCGACCCCCGTCAGGTGCTCAAGCGCAACCTCGCCGCCGCGGCAGACGCCGGCTTCCAGTTCATGTGCGCACCCGAGGTCGAGTTCTTCTACCTCGCCGACGACGATCCTTCGCAGGCACCGAAGCCGCTCGACACAGCGAGCTACTTCGACCTGACCACCTACGACGAGACCTCCGACATCCGTCGGCGCACGATCCAGCGACTCGAAGGGACCGGCATCCCCGTCGAGTACTCCTTCCACGAGGACGGTCCGTCCCAGCACGAGATCGACCTCCGCTACTCCGACGCGTTGACGATGGCCGACAACGTGATGGCGTTGCGCATGATCGTCCGCGAGGTCGCGATGGCCTCGGGCGTCCACGCCACGTTCATGCCGAAGCCGATCGAAGGCGTGCAGGGGTCGGGGATGCACACGCACCTGTCGCTGTGGGACGGCGAGAGCAACGCGTTCCACGACCCGACGGACCCGATCGGCCTCTCGGAGGTCGCCCGAGGGTTCATCGCCGGACTCCTCGTGCACGCCGGCGAGGTCACCGCCGTCACGAACCAGCTCGTGAACTCCTACAAGCGGCTCGTCGCAGGGTTCGAGGCACCGGTGCACGTCTCCTGGGCTCGCAACAACCGATCGGCGCTCGTTCGCATCCCCGTCCCGAAGAAGGGCAAGGAGGACCAGGGCACACGACTCGAGTACCGAGCGCTCGACCCCGCCTGCAACCCGTACCTCGCGTTCTCGGTGCTGCTGGCCGCCGGGCTCCGTGGCATCGAGGCGGGCTACGACCTGCCTGACGAGACCGCCGTCAACCTGTTCACCGGTGCGGCGGACCCCGGCATCGCCGTGGGCACCGCCGGCGACGACGTCCTGCCCAGCAACCTCGCCGAGGCGCTCGATCGCATGGAGCGCTCCGAGCTGGTTCGCAGCGCGCTCGGCGATCACATCTTCGAGTGGTTTCTGCGCAACAAGCGCGCCGAGTGGGGTGCGTACCGGACCCACGTGTCGAGCTTCGAGCTGCGGCGGTACCTGAGGACCTGGTAGAGGCACGCGTGCAACCGCTGCTCGTCTGGCCCGATCCCCCGCCACCGGACATCGTCCGCGTGCTCGACCTCGCCGGTCTGCCGTGGCAGTCGGTCGCCGACGAGGCCGGAGCACGGGACGGCATGTGGAGCGCCGCGATCGTCGCCGCGGACGAGGCACCCGAACGTGGCTTCGCCATGGCGCGCCAGCTGCGCCGCGGCGACCTCGCCGTCGCCCCGTTGCTCCTCGTGGTGCGGGGCAACCAGCTGAGCGACCTGACGGGTCGACACGACACCTTCGACGACTTCTGCGTCGCCCCGGCGCACCCGGCGGAGATCGAGGCCCGCGTGCGGCACCTGCTCGCCAACGAGTCGGGCCTCGACGTCGGCCCCGATGTCGTCCAGTACGAGGCGCTGGTGTTGAACCTCGAGACCTACCAGGCGGCGATCGACGGTGAACCCCTCGACCTGACCTACATGGAGTACGAGCTGCTCAAGTTCCTGGCCGCGAACCCGGGAAGGGTGTTCACCAGGGAGATCCTGCTGTCACGGGTGTGGGGATACGAGTACTACGGCGGTGCCCGGACCGTGGACGTCCACGTCCGCCGTCTGAGGGCCAAGCTCGGCGAGGAGCATGCCGGGATGATCCAGACGGTGCGGTCCGTCGGCTACAAGTTCGGCGAGAGCCGCTGGAGCGCGTGACGCCGTCGGGTGGCTCCCGGGTCAGTGGTTGAGCTCGATGAGCTCGCTGCCCTCGTTCAGGTACTCGCCCTCCTTGGTCAACGACTGACCGAGGACCACCGACAGCACCCCACCGGTGATGATGAACCCCACCGGGAG
>JAFDWA010000358.1 GCA_018268735.1 Actinomycetota bacterium
CAACAGCCACGACGGGATCGTCGTGTTGGGCACCGACCTCCGGATCACCTACGCCAGCCCCTCCGTCGAGCGGATCACCGGGTTCCATCCGGACGCCATGATCGGCCACGACGTGGACGCCGTCGTGCTGGAGCCCCAGCGCACCGAGCTGCTCGCCGCGCTCGACCGCGTCCTGCACGACGTCGACCTGGTGGAACCGATCCGCGTGCGCATCCGCCACCGCGACGGCAGGCACCGATGGCTCGCCGTACGCGTGTCCAACCGCCTGAGCGACCCGGCCATCGCCGGGGTCATCGCCAACCTGCGCGACGTCACCGACACCATGCTCGCCGAAGCAGAGGCGGCGCGGCTCACGGAGATCTTCGACCTGACCGACGACCTCGTCGCGGTCTTCGACGAGCACTCGGTGCTCCGCTACATGAACCCCGCCTGCGCACGGTTCTTCGGCATCGATCCGGATGCGACGCCGGTCGGATCGGTCTGGCAGGTGCCGGAGCTGACATCCAGAGCGTCTGACCCGCCGCGGTTCCCCGACGGGCTCCGCACGTGGAGCTCCGAGGTCGTGCTGAGCGCCGCGACCGGCGAGCGCGTCCCGTTCGCGGTGCAGGTGATCGCCCACCACGACGACGACGGCACCATCGTCCGGTACTCCGCTGTGGCCCACGACATCAGCGAGAGCCGGCGGCTCGCCGCCTCGCTCGAGCGCCAGGCGCTGCACGATCCGCTGACCGGGCTGCCGAACAGGAAGCTGCTGGAGCAGCGGATGCGCGCCGAACCGGTTCGTGACGGCACCACGAGTCCCGGCCGGTCGCTGCTGTTCATCGACCTCGACCACTTCAAGGTCATCAACGACAGCCTCGGCCACGCCTTCGGCGACGAGGTCCTGCGCGCGGTCGCCGAGCGCGTCCGCTGCGTCGTCCGACCCGACGACGTGGTCGCCCGCTTCGGCGGCGACGAGTTCGTCGTCCTCTGCGAGGGGACCGACGGCCCACAGGTCGGTCGGGACATCGCCCGACGCATCCGGTCCGCTCTTCGCGAGCCGGTGTCGATCGGCGGCACCCCGATCCACCTGGGGGTGTCGATCGGCATCGCGCACGATCCGAACGGGAGCTCGATGGACCCCGGCTCGATGATCCGCGACGCCGACACCGCCATGTACCAGGCGAAGGCGCAGGGGCGTGGAGCCGTGGTGCTCTTCGACGACGAGTTGCGACGACGTGCCGTGGATCGCCAGCGCGTGGAGTCCGCGCTCCGACAGGCGCCGTTCGACGGTTCGCTCGTGCTGCACTACCAACCCGTCGTCGACCTCGCCGACGGGCGACTCCGTGGCGTCGAAGCCCTGGTGCGGTGGCGACAGGAAGGCCGCTTGCTCGGGCCCGACCAGTTCATCCCCGTCGCAGAGGAGACCGACCTCATCCTGCCGCTGGGCTCCTGGGTGCTCGAAGCAGCCTGCGCGGACCTCGCTCGGTGGCAGCGCCTGCCCGGCTGGGGGCAGCTCACCATGGCGGTCAACGTGTCGGTCCGCCAGCTCCACGACAACGGCTTCGACGCGCTGCTGCGGAGCCTCCTCGGCCGCCATCGCATCCCGCGTCGATCGCTCACCGTCGAGATCACCGAGTCGGTGCTCCTCGACGAGGCGGCGATGAACCGCTCCAGGATCGACCGCCTCGACCAGCTCGGCATCAACCTCGCGATCGACGACTTCGGCACCGGCTACTCGTCGCTGACCTACCTCACGCGCCTGCCTGCGGACGTCGTGAAGCTCGATCGGACGTTCCTCGGCGGGGACGGTCCGGACCGGGCGCGCAACCGGATGGTCGCCGGCGTCGTCGACCTGGTGCGGGTGCTGGGCCTTCGCTGCGTGGCGGAGGGCATCGAGTCCGAGGACCAGTTCCAGCACCTCCGACAGCTGGGCTGCCACGCAGGTCAGGGCTACCACATCGCCCGGCCGATGAGCCCGGAGCACTTCGTGGAGCAGCTCCGCGAGCTCGACCCGATGGCCCCGTGGCCCCGCGGTGACGGCGATGGTGACCGCGATGGCGACGGTGACGAGGATCAGCCTTCGTCGCGTCGCAGCTCGTCGCGGCTGGCGTCGTAGTCGTACAGCTCCGCGTAGCGTCCCCAGTCCACCGCTGTGTCGAGCTGACGCTGGGCCTCCTTGTCGCTGAAGCTGCGCCGGAGGATGTCGGTGAAGAAGCCTGCCGGCAGCGAACCGCTGCCCGTCCGCTGCAGGCCGCGGGTGATCGCGGCGACCAGCGGCGCGTGCGCGAGCGCTGCGGTCGAGAAGATCGTCTTCGACGTCTGGATGTCGGCACCGGCGAACGTCGTGCCGGCCTCGGTGAGGTGCACCTTCCCCTCGGTCACAGCGACGAACCCGAGCAGCTCGAGCGCGTCGACCAGGGGCAGCAGGTCGTCGACTTCGAGGACGAGCTCGTCGGACAGGTCCGCGAGGTCGGTCCCGTCGTCGAGGCGCATGAGGATCTCCGCGAGACCCGACAGCCCGTCGACCGACGCCGAGGGCAACGGGAGCTCCCCCGGGGTGAGCTGTCCCGGCGGAGCGCTCAGCACCGGCGGCTCCTCGGGCTCCG
>JAFDWA010000359.1 GCA_018268735.1 Actinomycetota bacterium
TTCCTGGCGCTCGCGCCCGATCCCCGACGTGCCCGCACCGGGTTCGTTGCGAGGGTCGTGCGCTTTGCGGTGCCCGCCGGGGCCATCGCTGCAACCGGCGCCCTCGCCGTGTACTTCTACGCACGAGGGGTGGCCGACGCGGAGCTCACAGAATCCCGGTCGGCCGCGACGATCACGCTGCTCGCCGTCGGGCTGCTCCTGCTGCTGCGGCTGACCCGCACCCTTCCGCCGTGGCGCTGGATCCTCGTCGCCTCGATGGGGGCGGCGGTGCTGGTCGTGCTGGCCGTGCCTCCGGTGGCGGGGTTCTTCGACCTCGTCTACCCGCCGGCGACGGTCTGGGAGGTGATGGCGGCGACGGTCGCGGCGGCTGCGGTTGCGGTGCACTTCGTCCCGGTCACCGCGGATGGGGGCGAGGTCGCCGAGCTCCCCGAGGAGTTCCGGCTCTCGTCGGCCGACCGCTGAGGCGCCTGGCGGTCGCATCGTGTGGCGCGGGGTAGGTTCGGGGTGACCAACGACATCTCCGTCACACGATCCGTCACACGAGAGGACGCTCCATGGCCTTCGAACTCCCGCCCCTGCCCTACGCCCAGGACGCACTGGCCCCCCACATCTCCGCCGAGACGCTCGAGTACCACTACGGCAAGCACCACCAGGCCTACGTCACGAACCTGAACAAGCTGGTCGAGGGCACCGAGTTCGAGAACGCATCGCTCGAGGACGTGATCCTCAAGTCCGACGGGGGCATGTTCAACAACTCCGCCCAGGTCTGGAACCACACCTTCTACTGGAGCTCGATGTCGCCGAACGGCGGCGGCGCGCCGACCGGCGCAGCGGCCGACGCGATCAACGGCGCGTTCGGCTCCTACGACGAGTTCAAGGCCAAGTTCGCCGAGGCCGCGACCACGCAGTTCGGTTCCGGTTGGGCGTGGCTCGTCGACAACGGCTCGGGCCTCGAGATCATGAAGACCGCGAACGCGGACCTGCCGATGAAGCACAGCGCGAAGGCGCTGCTCACGATCGACGTGTGGGAGCACGCCTACTACATCGACTTCCGCAACGCCCGGCCGAACTACATCTCGACGTACCTCGACCACCTCGTCAACTGGGACTTCGTCACCCAGAACCTCGGGTCCTGATCCGCTCAGCCTGACCTGCCCGGTTCCCCGCTCGGCCCGTCCTCCGCAAGAGCGGCGGACGGGCCGAGTCGCGTCAGGGGCCGCGCGATCCATGACTTGGGTGCGAACGGTCACGTCGATGGCTACCGTCAGAGCCATGGATCCCGCCACAGAAGCTCAGATGTTGCGCTTCGCTGAAGCGCTCAACACCCTTGCTCGTGGTCATGGGCTGTCGAACCTTCGACTCGCGGGCGAAGGTCAGCTCATCGCCGAGGTCGCCGAGGGACGAACCCTGCTCGACATCGCCCGATTCGAGATCGAAGCGCAGGCCGTGGTGCAGGCCCGGATCTCTGTCATCAGCTCACGAGCCGAGCTCGCGTCGCACATCGACGACCGTCTGTTGGTTGCATCCTCGGCGGCGTGAGCACCCCGGCACCTGGGGCTGAGACGATGAGCAACGATGACTACCCCCTGGTGGACGTGATTGGAGTGCGAGTCCTGGCTCGATATGTCATCGAGCTCACCTTCGACGACGGTTCCATCAGAGTCATCGACCTCGAAGACTGGCTGCGTGGCCCGGCATTCGCGCCGGTGCGTGACGACTACGACGTGTTCCGTGCTGTGGCGGTCAACACCGAATCTGGCACCGTTGAGTTCCCCAACGGTGCCGACCTTTCGCCGACAGCCCTGTACCTCGAGTCGAAGCCAGCAGTACCAGCCTGAGCTTGGGCCCCGCACGGGTCTTCCTCGTCGGCTCACACATGCTCCAACGCCCACGGGATTGCCGCCCGCTGTGGTTGCGGTCACAAGCGATGTGAGGAGCGGGCCGGTGAACAGTGCTGTGACCGGGCGAACCCGCCGACCGCTATGCGCTGTCCGGATCGGGTTCGAGTCGGACGAGGACGACCTTGCAGTCCTCGTCGGACGGCTCGCCCCGGTACTGGGCACGGAAGGCGGCGAGCCCGGTGTCACGCTCCGTTCCGTGTAGGACTTCGGCGACAGCTTGTCGTCGGTGTCAGCGGAGGGTGATCGTCGCCGGCGTCGGCTCGCGGAAGTTGCGCCACCACGACTTGGTCGACGGATGAGCCGAGACGAGGACGAGATCGTCGCCGAAGTGCGCGTACTGCACCGGGGTCGAATGGCGTTGACCGCTGCGTCGGCCGGTGTAGCTGAGCACGAGGAGCTTGCCGGACAACGGCCCGTGAAGCGGCGAGGAGAGGAGGAAGCGCAGAAGTGGGTTGGCAACCCGTCGGGTGAAGAATGCCTGCGTGCTCATGGCTGTCTCATGGCGTTGGTGAGTAGTCGGGATCGTGTTGCTGCGTGCAGAGTCGCCGTATCAGTCGCTATCAGGTCACCGTGCCCTTGCCGAGGTGGACCGGGACCCGGCGCTCGTCGTCGTCGAAGACGGCTACCAGTTCCAGGCGGGCACCGAGGGCTTCGAGATACTGGCGCAAGGTGGACACCCGGACG
>JAFDWA010000035.1 GCA_018268735.1 Actinomycetota bacterium
GTGGTCGCCGGCGGGCAGACCTACGAGGTCACCGGACTGGGCTACGGCGACGACGGTGAGCTCCGCCTGCTCGATGGCGCCGCTCGGACCGACGCACCGGGTGTGGCTGCCGACGAGGATCCGGTGCAGCGGTCCCTCGTCGCCGCGGTGATGTGCAACGACGCCCACGTGAACGTCGACGAGGCCGGGGCACCGCAGCTCGTGGGTGACCCGACGGAAGGTGCGTTGGTGGTCGCGGCACGCAAGGTCGGCCTCGATCCCGAAGCGATACGGGCTGCAGCACCGCGACTCGACGAGATCCCGTTCGACTCGGCGTCGAAGTTCATGGCGACGGTCCACCCGTCCCACGACGGGAACCTCCTCGTCGTCAAGGGTGCGCCCGACGTCGTGCTCGACCGCTGCGGGACCCTGCGAGGCCCCGACGGTCCCGACCTGCTCAACGAAGGATCCAGACTCGGCCTGCTCGATGCCAACCGGTCCCTCGGTGATGAGGGACTGCGAGTCCTCGCAGTCGCGACCAAGGTCCTGGCCCCAGGCCGGGTCGACCCGCGCGGTGAGGTGGACCAGCTGACGATGGAGGCGATCATCGGGATCCTCGACCCGGCGCGACCCGAAGCGGTCGAGGCGATCGACCGGTGCCGAACCGCCGGGATCGACGTGAGGATGATCACCGGGGACCACGCTGCGACAGCGGCGGCGATCGCAGCGCAGCTCGGCATCACCGGCGAGGTCGTCACCGGTGCTCAGCTCGAGGCGATGGACGACCGGGAGCTCTCGGAGCGCATCGGCCGCATCGGCGTGTGCGCCAGGGTCTCACCCGAGCACAAGGTCCGCGTGGTTCGTGCGCTGCAGGTCAACGGCGAGGTCGTCGCCATGACCGGTGACGGCGTCAACGATGCGCCAGCGCTCAAGCAGGCGGAGATCGGCGTCGCGATGGGGATCACGGGGACGGAGGTGACGAAGGAGGCCGGTGATCTGATCCTCACCGACGACAACTTCGCGACGATCGTCGCAGCGGTCGAGCGCGGCCGCGCGATCTACGAGAACATCGTGACGTTCGTGCGCTTCCAGCTCACGACGAACGTGGCGGCGATCGCGACCATCCTGATGGCACGTCTCGCCGGCTATCCGACACCGTTCAACCCGATCCAGATCCTGTTCGTGAACATCCTCGCCGACGGTCCGCCTGCGATGAGCCTCGGGATGGATCCGCCACGGCCGGGCGTCATGGGCCATCCACCGCGCGACGTCGACGAGCGGATCCTCTCGGGTCGTCGGCTGGGGCCGATCCTGTCATCCGCTGCGATCATGGCCGTGACGATCATGGCGATCCTCGCCCGGTGGACCGATGCCACGCCGGCCACAGCGATCGAGGACGACCCCGGATTCACCATGGCGTTCACCGCGTTCGTGTTCCTCCAGATGGTGAACGCGCTGATCGTCCGTTCAGGTGAACGGTCGGTGTTCCACCGCTTCAGCCTGACCAACCGGACCTTCTGGCTCGCCGTCGGCGGAGTTGTGCTGGCCCAGGTCCTCGCCGTGGTCGTGCCGTTCCTGCAGGACGTGTTCGGGACGACGTCGCTGACCTCGGGTCAATGGGCGGTGTGCGTGCTCGCCGCGTTGCCGTTGCTCGTGGTGTCGGAGATCCGGACGTTCGTCGTGCGACGACGTCGCGTGGCAACGCAGCACCGCCTCCCGATGGTGCTCTCAGAGAGCTGACTCGATCGCCTCGAGCACCTTCGGGTCATCGGGCACGACCGTCGGGTTGAATCGGTTGAGCACCTCTCCGTCGCGACCGATCAGGAACTTCTCGAAGTTCCACCTGATGTCGCCGACGGAGCCGTCGTCGGAGTCGGGCACCTCCGCGAGCAGCGCGTACAGCGGAATGCGGCCGTCGCCGTTGACCTCGACCTTCTCGGTGAGAGGGAACGTCACGCCGTAGGTCGTCGAGCAGAACGTCTGGATCTCATCTGCGGTGCCCGGCTCCTGGCCCATGAACTGGTTGCACGGGACGCCCACAACGGTGAAGCCTCGATCGGCGAAGCGCTCCTGGAGCTCCTCGAGCTGTGCGTACTGCGGCGTCAGACCGCACTTGGATGCCACGTTGACGAGCAACGTGACCTTGCCTCGCTGGGCATCGAGCACGCCGGGCGTGCCGTCGAGTGCGGTGAGAACTTCGTCATAGACGGACATGTCTCGCACCCTACAAGCGCGGTCGCGCCGGTACCCTCACGCCCCAGATGTCCAACGACGCCGTGAGCCTCTTCCTCGCCCTGCTGGCGGTCGTGGGGCTCGTGTTCGTGGCAGCGACGGTCGTGGTGGCGCTCGTGGCGCGGACCGCCGGGTTGGGACCGAAGCTGGTGTCGGTCCGCGACGGCGTCGAGGACGTCGCGCTCCCATTCGCCTGGGCGGTGGCGACCACCTGCACGATCGGCAGCCTCTACATGTCAGAGGTCCGTCACTTCACGCCGTGCGTGCTCTGCTGGTACCAACGGATCTGCATGTACCCGCTCGTCGTCGTGCTCGCCATCGCTGCGCTGCGGCGGGACCGCGGCGTGTGGCGCTACGCGCTGCCGCTCGCAGCCATCGGTGCGTGCATCAGCACCTACCACTACCTGCACGAGCGCTTCCCTGACGCTGTGTCCACCGCGTGCGACCTCAACGCGTCGTGCGCGACGGTGTGGATCTGGGAGCTGCACTTCCTGTCGATCCCGGCGATGGCGTGGGTGGGCTTCGTGCTCATCGCCACACTGCTGCTGCTCGCCCGGGCCGCGGACCGACGCACTCCGGCTCGGCCACTGCACGGACCGACGAACGATCCCGACCCCGAGGAGGTGCCGGCATGACCGGCTCGACCCACAAGCGCGATCCCCACGGTGGGGCAGACCCGTACTCGAAGCTCGCCGAGGCCCAGTCGGCTCGGAAGCGGACACCGTGGATCATCGGCGGTGCGGCAGTGGTCGTCCTGATCCTGGCGTTGATCGCTGTGCTCGTCACCACGTCCTCGGACGACTCCAGCGGCACCGCGGCAGCCGGGACCGGTGCGGCAGCGGCGAAGGACGCGAAGCAGGAGACGGCGAAGGTGGAGGTGAAGGGAGCGTCGCTCGTCCAGATGCCGTCGCCCGCCGGCGACTCGCCGTTCACCTCGGCGTCCACCGATCCCGCGATCGGCCGACAGGCACCGACCCTCGTGGGTGAGTCCTTCGATCGCTCGAAGGTGACGATCGATCCGACCGACGGCATCCCGAAGGTCATCATGTTCGTCGCGCACTGGTGCCCCCACTGCCAGCGCGAGGTTCCGTTGATCCAGAAGTGGATCGCAGCAGGGAACCTCCCGAAGGGCGTCGAGATCGTCACCGTCAGCACCGCTGTGGCCGACGACCGGCCCAACTACCCACCGTCCGCGTGGATCGCGAAGGAAGGGTGGCAGCCCAAGGTGATGGCTGACGACGGCGACGGGACCGCAGCGCAGGCCTACGGGCTCCCGGGGTTCCCGTACTTCGTGATGACCAACGGCAAGGGCGAGGTCGTCGCTCGTGGCAGCGGAGAGGTCCCGATCGACCAGTTCGCCGCTGCCGTCGACGCGCTGGCCAAGGGCCAGCCGATCTCAGCGGGAGCGTGACTCGAGCGCGACCTTGCCGATGACCCGGCGATCCAGGAGGTCGCGCAACGCCGTGCCGACGTCTTCGAGCGGGTGGATCGTCGGCTCGACTGGCGACAGCGAGCCGTCGCCGACCAGGTCCAGCACCTCGGCGAGCAACGCCGCGTTGTCGTGGGGATGGCCGAGTGCCCATGCTCCCCAGTCGACACCGACGACCGTCCGGTTCCGAAGGAGCACCTGGTTCGCCGGCAACGATGGGATCGTGCCCGAGGCGAAGCCGATCACCAGCAACCGGCCGTCGTCGCGAAGGCTGCGCAGCCCCTCCTCGGCGAGCGGACCGCCGACGGTGTCGATCACGATGTCGGACCCGCCGTCGGTGATCTCCCGGATTCGGGTTCGCATCGCGCCGACCGCATCGGAGTCCGCCGACGAGTCGATGACGGCGTTCGCGCTGCGCTCGATGCACAGCTGCAGCTTCTCGGGCGTCGATGCCACCGCGACGGTGTGGGCACCGAAGGATCGGGCCACGTCGAGCATCGCGAGGCCTACGCCGCCGGCCGCACCGAAGATGACCACCCAGTCCTCCGGGCGGAGCTGGGTCCGGCGCGTCAGGGCGAACCAGGCCGTGCAGTACGACTGGCCCATCGTCGCAGCCTGACCGAAGCTCAACGTGTCGGGGACCGTGGTCAGCTGCTCCGGTCGCAGGACGATCTCGTCGGCGAATCCTCCGAGCCCGACCGACGCCATCACTCGGTCACCGACCCGGCGGTCCACCACGTCCGGGCCGACTTCGGTGATCTCCCCGGCGATCTCCGAACCGGGGACGAAGGGCACAGCGGGTCGGATCTGGTAGCGACCCTGCACGAACAGGGCGTCGACGTAGTTGACGCCTGAGGCCCACACCCTGACGCGCACCTGATCCGGGCCGCAGGGCGTCGTGTCGACCTCCTCGACGCGGAGCTCCTCTGGCTCTCCGAAGGCACGGCACACCACAGCTCTCACGATCGGCACCGTAGCTGCGGTCTGCCCGGACGGTCGTTGACCTGCTCGCTCACCACGGGGAGGATCGGTCGATGTCCAACCGTTCGGGACGCGGTCGCGGGGTGGGTGCTCGGTCGATCACCTCGTCGCTCGCAGAGTCGACCAACGAAGTCCTGTGGCACGACGCACCCGAGCGGCCTGAGCTCGGGGATCCCCTCGCCGGCGACGACGAGGTCGACCTCGTCGTCGCAGGAGCGGGCTACACGGGGCTGTGGGCGGCGCTGTTCGCACTCGAGCAGTGGCCGTCGAGGTCGGTGATGGTGGTCGAGTCGGACCGGGTGGCCGGGCAGGCATCCGGACGGAACGGGGGGTTCGTCTCTGCCTCGCTGACCCATGGCCTGGCCAACGGCCTGGCTCGATTCGGTCGGGACATCGACGCCACGCTGGCCGCCGGCCGCGCCAACTTCGACGGCTTCCTCGACGACGTGGAGCGCCTCGGGATCGACGCTCGGCTGGAGCGCAACGGTGCGTTGTGGGTCGCCACCGAGCCGTGGTGCGTCGAGGCGCTCCTCGACGATGCAGCCGCCCAGGTCCTCCACGGCGAGGAGGTCGAGGTCCTCGACCGCGACGCGACGAGAGCCGAGGTCGACTCGCCGACGTACCTCGGCGGTGCCTGGGTGCGCAGCGGAGAGGCACTGGTCGATCCCGCCCGGCTGGCCTGGGGTCTCGCGGACGCGGTGCGGGCAGCGGGTGGTCGGATCGTGGAGGCCACGAAGGTGACAGGGCTGCAGCGAAGCGGCGCAGGCGTGTCGGTGAGGACGGACCGGGGGACGATCCGCTGCGGGTCCGCTGTGCTCGCGACGAACGCTGCGCCGTCTCCGGTTCGGGCGGTCAACCGGCGGATCGTGCCGGTCTACGACCATGTGCTCGCCACCGAGCCGCTGTCGCCAGCGCAGCTCGACGCGATCGGCTGGCGGCATCGACAGGGTGTGTCGGACACCACCAACCAGTTCCACTACTACCGGCTCACCGAGGACGACCGGATCGTGTGGGGTGGCTACGACGCCGTGTTCCACAACTGGGCGCGGATCGATGAGCGCTTCGAGGAGCGACCGGCGACCTTCCGTCGTCTCTCCGAGCACTTCTTCACCACGTTCCCGCAGCTCGAGGGCCTTCGCTTCACCCACCGGTGGGCGGGCGTCATCGACACCTCGACGCGCTTCTCCGTGTCGTTCGGCACCGCCCTCGACGGTCGTGTGGCCTACGCGGTGGGCTACACGGGCCTCGGTGTGTGCGCCTCGCGGTTCGGCGGTCGTGTGTGCGTCGAGCTCCTCCACTGCCCGGACTCGCCGTTGCTCGGGCTCGACCTGGTGCGTCGGGCGCCGATCCCGTTCCCACCCGAGCCGCTGCGCACCGCCGGGATCCAGCTCACACGTCGGGCGATCGCCGCCGCGGATGCGAACGGGGGCCGCCGGGGTCCGTGGCTGCGACTGCTCGACCGCCTCGGTCTCGGCTTCGACTCCTGACGGCGCCGGCGCTCCCGGATCCTCCCATCGGCCGGCGTCCACGGGACGACCGGGTCTCGGATCGACGGACCCGTCGATCCGATGCTCCGGACCGGGCGGTGCGACAGGCACGACTTCGACAGTCGCGGAGCCTCGTCCTAGCGTCGATGCCATGCGCAGCCCCAAGGACTTCTTCAAGCCGCTCGCCGTCGGCGCACCGGAACCCCGGCGGGAGATCCCGTTCCCGCCGTCGCGGATGATCCACTTCTTCCCGCCCCACCTCGAGAAGCTGACCGCCAAGCTCCCCGAGATCGCGCCGAGCACCGACATCCTCCTCGGCAACCTCGAGGACGCCATCCCGATGGACGCGAAGGAGGCGGCACGGGCCGGCCTCGTCAAGGTCGCCAAGGAGATGGACTTCGGCTCGACCCAGCTGTGGACCCGGGTCAACAGCCTGGACTCGCCGTGGGTGCTCGACGACCTCGTCACCCTGGTCGGCGAGGTCGGCGACCGCCTCGACGTCATCATGATCCCCAAGGTGGAGGGTCCCGAGGACATCCACTACGTCGACCGGCTCCTCGCCCAGCTCGAGGCGAAGGCAGGGCTGACCGAGCCGCTGATGGTGCACGCCATCCTCGAGACGGCGCGGGGCATGAACAACATCGAGGAGATCTGCAACGCGTCGCCGCGCATGCAGGGACTCTCGCTCGGACCGGCCGACCTCGCTGCGAGCCGTCGCATGAAGACCACCCGAGTCGGCGGCGGTCACCCCGGCTACCTGGTCCGCCAGGACCCGCCGCAGGGCGACGACGGGCCGGCCTACGGAGCCGAGCGCACCACCTACCAGCAGGACCTGTGGCACTACACGATCGCCCGCATGGTCGACGCCTGCGCCGCAGCCGGCATCCTGCCGTTCTACGGTCCGTTCGGCGACATCAAGGACACCGTCGCCTGCGAGGACCAGTTCCGCAACGCCTACCTGCTCGGCTGCGTCGGCGCCTGGTCCCTGCATCCCGTGCAGATCGACATCGCCAAGAAGGTGTTCTCGCCGGATCCCGCGGACGTCGCGCACGCCCAGCAGGTGATCGAGGCGATGGGCGACGGCACCGGGGCGATCATGCTCGACGGCAAGATGGAGGACGACGCGTCGGTCAAGCAGTGCCACGTGGTGGTCAACCTGGCCCGACAGCTCGCAGAGCGCGACCCATCCCTGGCCGAGCTGTACGGCTTCTGAGCACCGGAAGGAACCGACGATGACCGAGGACCTCCGCCCGCGTCGCAGCGCGCTGTACATGCCCGGCGCCAACGACAAGGCGCTCGAGAAGGCCAAGACCCTCCCCACCGACGCGATCATCTTCGACACAGAGGACTCCGTCGCACCCGACATGAAGGCCGTCGCGCGAGAGAAGGTCGCCGTGGCAGCGCAGTCGGGCGAGTACGGCTCGAGGGAGCTGACCATCCGGGTCAACTCCCTCGACACGGAGTGGGCGCTCGACGATCTGCGATCAGCCGCTGCGGCCGGCCCGGACGGCATCGTGGTGCCGAAGGTGGGCTCTGCTGCCGACGTCGCCGAGGTGGAGCGCATCATCGAAGCTGCCGGTGTGCCGGACCGCACCCGCATCTGGGCGATGCTCGAGACCCCGGCCGCGGTCGAGCGGGCCGTCGAGATCGCGACCTCCTCGGAGCGGCTGGCGGTGCTGGTGATGGGGACCAACGACCTCGCCAAGGAGCTGCGTGCGGCGCTGGTCCCGGGTCGGGCACCGCTGCTGTGGGGCCTCGCACGCTGCGTCAACGCCGCACGCTTCGCGGGCAAGGTGGTCCTCGACGGCGTCTACAACGACGTGCGCGACCCCGAGGGCTTCGCCGTCGAGGCGACCCAGGGCGCCCAGATGGGCTTCGACGGCAAGACCCTCGTGCACCCGACCCAGGTCGAGCCGTGCAACGACGCCTACTCCCCGACCGAGGAAGAGGTCGACCACGCCCGCCGTGTGATCGAGGCCTTCGAGCAGGGCCTGGCCGAGGGCAAGGGGGTCGTCACCGTCGACGGTCGCATGATCGAGAACCTGCACGTCGACAACGCCCGCCGGGCGATCGCGATCGCGGACGCCATCGCTGCGCTCGCAGAAGGGTGATGCTCGCCGCTGGAGGACCCTCGTTGATCCGCGGCTCCGGCGTCACCGGTCGATCAAGATGAGCGGATGCAGACGCAGAACTTCATCGGCGGCGAGTTCCGGCCAGCGCTGTCGGGTGCGACCGACGACGTCGTCGACCCGGCGACCGGCGAGGTCGTCACAGCGGTCGCTTCCTCGGGTGCTGCCGACGTCGACGCCGCGGTCGCATCGGCTCGCGTCGCGTTCGAGCCGTGGTCGGAGACGACCCCACGGGAGCGCTTCGAGCGGATCACCGCACTGGCCGAGGCAGTCGAGGCGGACCTCGACCACCTCAAGGCCCTCGAATCCACCAACGTCGGCAAGCCGTCGTCGATCATCGACTTCGAGTTCGACCTCACCGTCGACAACCTCAGGTTCTTCGCTGCAGCAGCGCGATTCCTCGAAGGCCGGGCTGCGGGCGAGTACCTGGACGGTCACACGAGCTTCCTGCGTCGTGATCCTCTCGGGGTGATCGCCTCGATCGCACCCTGGAACTACCCGCTCAACATGGCCACCTGGAAGATCGGCCCGGCGCTGGCCACCGGCAACACCGTGGTGCTCAAGCCGTCGGAGCTGACGCCGCTCACAGCGATCCGTCTCGCCGAGCTCGCTGCTGACATCTTCCCTCCGGGCGTGTTCAACGTCGTGTTGGGTCAGGGCGAGTCGGCCGGTGCTGCGCTGGTCGCTCATCCCGACGTGGCGATGATCTCGATCACCGGCGACGTGTCGACCGGCAAGTTGGTCGCCCGCAATGCCGCCGACACGCTCAAGCGGGTCCACCTGGAGCTCGGCGGAAAGGCACCGGTCGTCGTCTTCGACGACGCCGATCCTGTCGCCGTCGTCGAGTGCCTGACCGAGATGAGCTTCTACAACTCGGGCCAGGACTGCACTGCTCCGTGTCGGGTGGTCGCCGGGCCGAGGGTGTTCGACGAGGTCGTGGCGGGTCTGACCGAGTCGGTCGCGGCGCTGCGATGGGGAGATCCGACCGACCCCGGCACGGCGGTCGGGCCGGTCATCTCCGCGGAGCAGCAGGCCAAGGTCGCCGGCATGGTCGAGCGGGCGGTGGCGGCTGGAGCGGAGGTGACCACGGGTGGTGCGGTGGGGGACCGGGCGGGCTTCTTCTACGAGCCGTCGGTGCTCGTGAACCCGCGGCAGGACTCCGAGATCGTCCAGCGCGAGGTCTTCGGCCCCGTGGTGACCGTGCAGCGCTTCTCCGACGAGGCACAGGCGCTCGCGTGGGCCAACGACGTCGACTACGGGCTCGCCGCGTCGGTGTGGACGACCGACGTCGGTCGGGCGATGCGGATGTCGCGGAAGCTGCAGTTCGGCACCGTTTGGGTGAACGACCACATCCCGATCGTGTCCGAGATGCCCCATGGGGGCTACAAGCAGTCCGGCTACGGCAAGGACATGTCGATCTACGCGCTCGAGCACTACACCGAGATCAAGCACGTGATGATCAAGGGGTGAAACGAGGAGGGTGACGCGAGGGGCTCCGCTCGTCACGGTCGTCCCCGACGTGCGTTGCGTCACGTCTCCTCCAGCCCTACCATCACAGCACTTCCCCTTCCGTGCAGGTGATCCTCACCGTGCACCCGTGGGTACCTGGCAGGTGCCGGAAGGTGGATGTCATGGCGTTGACGGAGAAGAGCAGGTCGGCCCTCTACCGGGGGCTGTGCCACGTCATCGACGAGGAGGCGGTGGAGGAGATGCTGTCGTTCTTCCCCGCCCGAGACGTCGATGAGGCGGTGACCAGGGAGTTCCTCCGTGCTGAGCTCGCGGGCATGGAGCTGCGCCTGGCGGAGTCGCTACGTGCCGAGCTGCGTTCGGAGCTCCGCTCGGAGGTCGGTGCGTTGCGGGCCGAGATGGGGGAGTTGCGTGCCGAGCTCCGCTCCGAGCTGCAGTCGGAGATCGGTGGTCTGCGGGCGGAGTTGCAGTCGGAGATCGGTGGTCTGCGGGCGGAGTTGCACTCGGAGATCGGTGGTCTGCGGG
>JAFDWA010000360.1 GCA_018268735.1 Actinomycetota bacterium
ACTTCGCTCCCGGCGGTGTCGCCCCGGAGGACTCGAACGGCGCCGGAGGCACCGATGGCGCGAACCCGTCGACGACCCTCGGCAGCGGCGCTGCCGACGAGTCCGGTCCCAGCGGCGCGCCGGCTCCAGGAGCACCGGCTCCGGGAGGTGCCGCACCTGGGCATGCGACGACGACCGCGCTGACCACCTCCGGCGGAGACTGAGGGGCCCACGGAGCTCCGCGTCGACGGCGTCTCCCGAGGGGCGAGTCGATCAGCTCCTCAGAGCTGCTCGGAGAGGAGGTGGAACGCCTCGGCGAGTTCCACCCCCGCCCAGGCGCCCACTGCTCGCATCGAGTCGAGCTCCCGCGACCGCCACGAGGCGATCGGGTCCTCGGAACCTGCCACGTCGACCTTGTACAGGTGCGTCGTGGCGATCTGGCTGGTGAAGCACTCCAGCGCGTCGAGACGGGTCGCGTGGTCCTGCGCGGTGACGGACTCGGCGTGGTTCGCGACGTCTGGCTCGAACAGCAGCAGGGCGTCGGGGCGGTGCGGTGCCAACCCGGCGTCGATCTGCTCGCGGTGGAACCCTGGATCGCGCGCCGCGACGATCCCCTCGACGCACAGGCGCCCTGCAGCCGCGTGGTCTGGATGCAGTCGGTACCGCTTCCACGGGTCGTGGCCGACCACGACCTGGGGTCGGACACGCCGGATGACCTCGGCGACGAGGCCACGTGTCGCGATCGACGCCGTCAGCTCGCCGTCGGGCAGATCGAGCAGGTGCACCCGCGTGTCGTCGCCGGCACCCCTGCGCAGCACGGCCGCGGCTGCACGCTGCTCGGCGTGGCGGAGCGCCACGAGCGTCGAGGGATCCATCTCGGGATCCCACGTGCCCAACGACCCGTCGGTGAGGACGAGGTGGTGCACGTCGCAGCCGGACCGCGCCCACTTCGCGAGCGTCGCGCCGGCTTGGAGCTCGGCATCGTCGGGGTGCGCGACGACGACGAGAGCGGTCGCCGGGATCGGGAGGTCGCTGCTCGACGGTCCGCCGGCGACGAGCGGGTCGACGTCGTCGCTCACCGGGACGCTCTCGGGGGGTCCAGGTCGCGGACGGGCAGCGCTCCGAGGCGACCGGGCGGATCCAGGTCGGCCGGCTCGTCGACGTCCCAGCCCAGCCGCTCGGATCGGACCACGCGGACCCGCAGCCCGCAGCGCGACGCCTCGCTGCGGTGCGCTTCGAAGGATCCCGGACCGTACCGGAACCGGAACCCGTGCCCGGTGGGCACCGAGATGACGTTCGTGCCGTCCCCTCGACGGTCCGGCACCATCACGACCTCGTCGGCCGCCGCCGCGGCGAGCGCGTCGAGGTCGCCCGCGAACGGCAGATCCGCGTGGGCCACCACGACCCGGGTGACCTCGGCGGCGGTGAGCCTGCGCACGCACTCGGTGACCGCTCCGTTGAGGTCGACGCCGTCGAGCAGGACCGCAGTCGCTCCATGCTCCACGGCCCACTCTGCGACGACCTCGTCGTCGCAGGCGACCACCACCGGCAGCGGCGCCGCGGCGCGCAGCACGCGGTCCGCCATCGCCCGGGCCAGCTCGGCGCGCTGAGCCGAGTCGAGGACGCCGGAGAGGCGCTGCTTCGCCGCTGCGAACGCCTTCACCGGCACGACCACGGCGACGGTGGTGGCGGGAGCTGCCATCGGCGCAGCGTAGGACCCGTGCCGACTGCCTATGGTGTCGACCATGCGCATCCGGGTCGCGGTGATCGGTGGAGGCTCATGGGGCACGACGGTGGCGCACCTTGCGGCGCACGAGGCGCCGACGTTGCTGTGGGCGAGGCGCGGCGAGCTCGCCGAGGAGGTCAACACCCGTCACACCAACGAGCGGTACCTGCCCGGCTACGAGCTCCACCCGGAGCTGCGGGCGACAGCGGATCTCGCCGAAGCGGTCGAGTCCGCCGACGTGCTCGTGATGGGGGTGCCGTCGCAGGGCTTCCGCTCGGCGCTCGAGCAGTGCGCCGAGCACGTCAGGGCGTGGGTGCCGGTCATGTCGCTCACCAAGGGCCTCGAGCAGGGCACGCGCCTGCGGATGACCCAGATCGTCAACGAGGTGCTCCCCGGTCACCCGGCCGCGGTGCTGACCGGACCGAACCTCGCCAAGGAGATCCTCGCCGGCGATGCCGCAGCGGCGGTCATCGCGACGCCGGACCTCGTCGTCGCGAACCAGCTCCAGCGCATCTTCCACCAGAACCTGTTCCGCGTGTACGTGAACCCCGATGTTCCCGGCTGCGAGGTGGCCGGCGCGCTCAAGAACGTCATCGCGATCGCGGCGGGGATGGCCGACGGGCTCGGCACCGGCGACAACACCAAGGCCGCGGTGATCACGCGTGGACTCGCGGAGCTGTCACGGCTCGGCGAGGCGATGGGCGGGCAGTTCGCGACCTTCTCCGGCCTCGCGGGCATGGGCGACCTGATCGCGACCTGCATGTCACGACAGAGCCGCAACCGACATGTCGGCGAGCAACTCGGCCAGGGGCGCAGCATCGACGAGGTCATCGCCGACATGAACATGGTCGCGGAGGGCGTCAAGACCTCCAGGGTC
>JAFDWA010000361.1 GCA_018268735.1 Actinomycetota bacterium
CACGACCCGCCAACGTCTTCGTGATCGCCGCCGTCAACGTCGTCTTCCCATGATCAATATGACCCATCGTCCCCACATTCACATGAGGCTTCGTCCGCTCGAACTTCTCCTTAGCCATGACAGGCACTCACTTTCTGATGCAGGACCGTCCAGGGACTGGATGGGTGGAGGTTGTGGATGGGTAGCGGCGGTCGGACTCGAACCGACGACCCCTCGATTATGAGCCGAGTGCTCTCACCAACTGAGCTACGCCGCCCGACGCGGGAGATGACGGGCACCTCCGGGCGAGCCCCCTGTCAGAATCGAACTGACGACCTCTTCCTTACCATGGAAGCGCTCTGCCGACTGAGCTAAGGAGGCGTGGGCCGACAGCTGGGCCGCCGGACCGGACGACGAGGTTAGTCAGCCGACCCGATGCCCACAACCGGCCCTGCAACCCGGCTCAAGGTCCGGGGGCCTGGTGCCGATGTCCCGGTCGTGCAGTTCGAACGACTCGTCATCGAGAGCGGAGCCAACTCGGTCGCCTTCGACCTCCACCCACGCCTGACCGTCATCACCGGTCTCACGCAGATGGAGCGCGACGGCCTGGTCACGGAGTTCGTGGGGGCCCTCGGGGACTCACGCTCGGGGATCCACCTGGAGCTCGTCGCCGGCAACGGTCACCGCTTCGCGGTCTTCCGCCCCGAGGGCGCTGCGCACCGCGTGATCGACGTCGACCACCGTCTCGACGTCACCGAGCAGTTCTCCGGTGAGGACGGATCGATCGACCTCCTGTCACGGGCCGGACTCGATGCCAGAACTGCACGGCGACTCATGCGCTTCAGCGCCCAGGACCTCGCCGAGACGACCGAGCGGGGGACCTACATCCACGAGCTCGCTCGCATCGGGCAAGACGAGTTGTGGAGTGCGGCCGAAGCTCTGATCATCGCCAACCGCCACCTGGAGGAGGAAGCCGACGCCGTCGGTTCCAGCGTCGAGGACGCAGAGGTCATCGAGCGGATCGAACACCACCACGAGCAGTTCGAGCGGAGCCAGGCCGACAGCGAGAAGGTCCGCCGCCTCACGTTCCTGAGCGCCGGGATCGCCGCGCTGATCGCGGTGCCGGCAGCCGCGGTCATCGGGCCGATCGCCGTCGCCCCACTGGCGCTCGTCGCGATCGCCGCAGTCGCCGTCTCCATCGTGTACTGGCGCCGTCTGGAACGTGCACGACTCGCCGAAGAGGCCGCGCTGGCCGAGGCAGGAGCGCAGTCCTACCTCGGCTTCCACCTGCAGCGGGTCAACAGCCTCCTGAGCTCCGACCTCGGGCGCCAACGGCTCATCAGGGCCGCCGAAGAGCACCGCCAGGCGGCGCAGCGGTGGCACGCGCTCGCTGGTGAGGTCGACGTCATGTGGGCGACCGCCAACCGCCACGAGATCACCACTGCGGCACGGCTGCGCCACGACGTCCAGCCGTTCCTCGCTCCCACCGATGCCGCGACCGGCGAGAAGACCGCTGCCGCCGCTCATGCAGTGGTGACCCGCCTCGAGCAGCTCCGGACAGTCGGTCCCGGGCGGGAGAGCTTCCCGGCTCTGCTCGACGAGACGTTCCAGCTCGTGGGTGACCCTGTGCTGCCGGCGATGCTGGAGCTCCTGGTCCGCAGCTCGGAGCACCAGCAGATCATCCTGCTGAGCGAGTTGCCGGCGGTGGCCGAGTGGGCTGCGATCGAGGCGATGACCGGGGCGATCGGCGTGATCGAGCCGTCCGCCATCGTTCGCCCTGCCACCGCCGTCCCCGGAACATAGGGGTCGCAATCGACACATCCTGTCGATTCGGGCCCCCAGAATCAGGTTGGGCCCGCCGGTTCTGTAACGTCGACGACGTGAAGCTGCGACGGGCGATCGCCGCGGATGCCCCGGCGATCCTCGACATCTACAACCACGAGGTCCTCACCTCGAACGTCACGTTCGACCTGACGCCACGGACCGACGAGGAGCAGCGTCGCTGGATCGCTGACCGCTCCGGCGTCCACGCCACGGTCGTCGCTGTCGAGCCCGTCGACGGCACCGACGTCGTGATCGGCTTCGGCGCCCTGTCACCGTTCCGTGACCGTCCCGGCTACTCGACCTCCGTCGAGGACTCCGTCTACGTCCACCGCGACCACCGCGGCACCGGCGTCGGCTCCGCGCTGCTCGGCGAGCTGGTCAGCGTCGCCACCGCACACGGGTTCCACGCGATGTTCGCAAGGATCGTCGCCGGCCATGACGCATCGATCAACCTGCACGCTGACCACGGGTTCGAGGCGGTCGGCATCGAACGAGAGGTCGGTCGGAAGTTCGGTCGCTTCCACGACGTCATCGTCATGGAACGGCTGCTGTGAACGGTCCGGGCACACACCGATGAGGCACCACCAGTGAGGCACCACCGGTGAGGATCGTCGTCGAACGGGGCGACATCACCACCCTCGACGTCGACGCCATCGTCAACGCCGCCAACACCTCGCTGCTGCCCGGCGGCGGTGTCTGCGGCGCGATCCACCGTGCGGCCGGACCGGGCCTGGCCCGGGAGTGCCGAACCACCGGCGGATGTGCGACC
>JAFDWA010000362.1 GCA_018268735.1 Actinomycetota bacterium
CTTCCAGCGGCTCGGTGCCCGCATCCCGAAAGGGGTCCTGCTCGTCGGCCCACCCGGAACGGGCAAGACCCTGCTGGCCCGGGCCGTCGCCGGCGAGGCGGGGGTGCCGTTCCTCAGCCTGTCGGGGTCGGACTTCGTCGAGATGTTCGTCGGCGTGGGAGCGAGCCGTGTGCGCGACCTGTTCCGCCAGGCGGTGACCCAGGCGCCGTCGATCGTCTTCGTCGACGAGATCGATGCGGTGGGCCGCCACCGTGGTGCCGGGGTCGGGGGTGGCCACGACGAGCGCGAGCAGACCCTCAACCAGATGCTCGTCGAGATGGACGGCTTCGCCCGGACCGACGGCGTCGTGATGATCGCCGCCACCAACCGGCCCGACATCCTGGATCCGGCGCTGCTGCGGCCGGGCCGGTTCGACCGCCAGGTCCTCGTCGACGCTCCCGACGTCCGAGGTCGGGCCGCCGTGCTCGAGGTGCACCTGCGCGGGAAGCCGACTGCGCCGGACGTGGATCCGTCGCTGCTGGCGCGACGGACCCCCGGGTTCACGGGGGCGGACCTGTCGAACCTGGTCAACGAGGGCGCGCTGCTCGCGGCCCGGCGGGGAGCGGACCGGATCGCTGCCGCCGACCTGAACGCTGCGGTGGACCGGGTGCTCGCCGGACCCGAGCGCAGCCGGATCCTCACCGACGAGGAGCGACAGGTGGTCGCGGTGCACGAGTCGGGTCACGCAGTGGTCAGCCACCTGCTGGCGAACGCGGACGACGTGCACAAGGTGTCGATCGTCGCCCGTGGTGCGGCGCTGGGCTTCACGGTCCTGCTGCCCGAGGAGGACCGCCACCTGCACACCAAGGCGGAGCTGACCGACCAGCTCGCGGTCGCGCTCGCCGGACGGGCCGCCGAGGAGACCGTGTTCGGGGAGCTGACCACCGGCGCGACCGACGACATCGACCGGGCGACGCGCCTCGCCCGGGCGATGGTCACCGAGTACGGCATGAGCGAGAAGCTCGGTCCCCGGCGCTTCGTGACCCAGGAGGGCGAGCCGTTCCTCGGCCTGGAGCACGCCCGGGTGCCCGACCACGGCGACGAGGTCGCGGCGCACGTGGACGAGGAGGTGTCGCGGCTGCTCGAGGAGGCCCACGACCGGGCGCGTCGTATCCTCGAGTCGCACCGACCGGGCCTCGACCGGCTTGCCGCGGCACTGCTGGAAGAGGAGACGGTCGCTGAGGACCGACTGGCGACGCTGCTCGCCCACATTGGAGATCCATGACCACCCTCGACGACAGCGCCCGACGAGTCGACTCCGACGGTGCGCGCCCACGTCCGGGAGACCTCAACACCATCGACCCGTCCGCCGACGGCACCACCGCGGTCGGTGTCGACACCGGACGCATCGAACGCGCGGTGCGTGAGATCCTCGAGGCGATCGGCGAGGACCCGGAGCGCGACGGACTCCGTGACACCCCTGCCCGGGTCGCCCGCATGTACACCGAGACGTGCGCGGGGCTCCACGAGGACCCCTCCCGGCACCTGAAGGTCACCTTCGACGCCGGCCACGACGAGATGATCATGGTCCGCGACATCCCGCTCTACTCGATGTGCGAGCACCACCTGGTGCCGTTCTACGGGCAGGCCCACGTCGCGTACATCCCGAACGTGGACGGTCGCGTCACCGGCCTGTCCAAGGTCGCGAGGCTCGTCGAGGGGTTCGCCCGCCGCCCACAGGTGCAGGAGCGACTGACGACCCAGGTCGCCGACGAGATCGAGGCGACGCTGCTGCCGAGAGGCGTGCTGGTCGTGATCGAGGCCGAGCACCTGTGCATGTCGATGCGCGGGATCCGCAAGCCCGGCGCCTCGACGGTGACCTCCGCGGTGAGAGGGGTGTTCCGCGACGACGTGTCGGCACGCATGGAGGCGATGCAGTTCATCGAGTCCGGTCGTCGCCGTTGACCGGGCCGCTCGTCATGGGCGTGCTCAACGTGACGCCCGACTCGTTCTCCGACGGGGGTCGCCACGACTCGCTGCGTCGGGCGGTCGCCCGGGTCGGCGAGATGGTGGCCGAGGGCGCCGACGTGATCGATGTCGGCGGCGAGTCGACGCGTCCAGGTGCCCGACCGGTCGACCCGGTCGCGGAGCAGCGTCGGGTGCTGCCGGTGCTCGAGGAGGTCGCAGAGCGCTGTGGCGCTGCCGGTGTGCGGCTGTCGATCGACACGCGCCACGCGTCGACCGCCCGCGCGGCGGTCGCCCGAGGGGCCACGTTGATCAACGACGTCAGCGCGTCCCTGTCGGCCACGGCTGCCGATCTCGGCGTCGGATGGGTCGCGATGCACATGCTCGGCGACCCGAGGACGATGCAGGACGAGCCGCGCTACGGCGACGTGGTCGACGACGTCGCGGCGTTCCTGCGCGAACGCGTCCGGGTGGCCCGCGCCGAGGGCGTGTCGGAGGTCTGGGTGGATCCGGGGATCGGGTTCGGCAAGACGACGGCCCACAACGTCGCGCTCCTCGCACGACTCGACGAGATCGTGGCCGACGGCGCACCGGTCGTGGTCGGCACCAGCCGCAAG
>JAFDWA010000363.1 GCA_018268735.1 Actinomycetota bacterium
GACCTCGGACAACCGGAATCCGTCGAGGCCGCCTTGAAGAGTGGAGCGATCGGGATGGGCAGCTTCGTTGCGCCCCTGATGCACCACCTCCCCGAGGTCCACGTCCGTCACCTCCGTGCCAATCAGCCCACGATCCCGCTCGAACCGCTCGGTCTGGTGACCGAGGACGACCTGCTGCTGATACCCGACGCAGCCCGCATCAAGCCAGTCCGAGGCTCGGAGGCAAGGGGACCTGGCACCTACATGCGTACGAGCGACGCAGCACTGTGGGCCGACATTCCACTCGACGCGCCGGCACTGTTGCACCTCGACCTCGACTACTTCAACAATCGCTTCAACGGCGACTCTCACTGGAACCAAGAGGACGGCCCACGACACGACCCCGACATCGTCACCGTATGTTCGATGGTAGATGCCGTCTTTGATGCCCTCGCTGACAGCGGTGCTCGCCGATGCATCGAGGATGTGTTCATCGGGGTATCGCCCGGCTTCTTCCCATCGGAGCTCTGGCAGACCACTATCGAACATATCGAAAGGCGCCTGGGTTGAAGCCGACCTCGAAGGCCCGGGGCAAGAAGACTGCCAAGCGGCGCGCACGCGAACCAGTAGCGCCCTCCTCAGTCCGGCTCGAGGCCGGACGGGGCTCGAAAGACCGAGGCGCTGGCGCCGGTGGCCACTACTGGCACATCTACTGCGACGACGTCCGGGCGGGACACGTGTATATCAACGTCATCGACGAACCTCCGACGGGCACGCATGCCAGTCTGCAGATTCAGATCAACGCAGCCCAGCAGGGTCGCGGCATCGGATCGATTGCCTACCGGCTGGCGGCAGAGGCGAGCGGTCACGACACTGTCTACGCCCACATGCGGAAGTCGAACATCCCTTCGCGCCGGGCTGCTGAGAAGGCAGGCTTTGCCGTCGTCGATGACCCCGCGATCTCGCAACTGCTGATGATGTGGCGGCGTGCGCCCTGATCTGGAGGCCTTCCCCTGGGAGAAGGTCACCCGTGCCGCCTTGGTCGACGTGCTCCACCTGGCAGCGAACCTTCGCCCATGCGCCCGACTCCTGTGCGTTGACAGCACAGCGATCGATGCGCTTCTCTCCTGGTGCGGCAGTTCTTTCGTCGCTCTGATCGACCCTCCCTACGTATTTGTCGGAGCCGACGAACGACGCCTCAGAGACGCCGCTCGTGCGGATGCGTCGCCTGAACCTCACGTCGTCAGCCTCGGGCGATTGTTCGGCTATCCCGAATGCTGCCTCCATGCAATGAACGCTGTTGGCGAGGAAAGGATCGATGAGGCTGCTCGCGCAGCAGCGGGCTGGAAGCTCACTGGCCGGTTCCGTCTTCTCGACGTCACGAACTATCTGGCCGGAGTCGCTCTACTGTCACACGTGCCGTGCGGTCCTACGTGCCAGCCCTCACTCACCATGGCCGAGGCCGCAGCGGCTTGGATCCTTGACCATGCACCCGCCCAGTCCGACATCGAACCCTGGACCACGTGGCTGCAGGCAGCGACCCTCTAGCAGTACGAGCACCGTCGGACAGAGCCCCGTGGCGCAGCGGATATCCAGACCCCGAGATCTCAAGCGTGATGACAAATCAATGACAAGCGCCCGATTCGAGCCGCTCGACCGCTCCCGAGAAGTTCGCTGGCCAGCACTTTCGTGCTGGCCAGGTGGTGTCGGAGGGGGGACCCGGACCGTTGACCCACCGCCGCTAGGCACGATGCGCTACTCGACGGGATAGAACAACACTCCGTGATCTTGGATAGCCGACGGAAGCGTCGGCGATCCCCACTGTGGGCGCAGTGACGTCCTCGCGGCGCCTCAGACCGGCGCCCACATGTCAGGTAGGCAGCGGATGACCATCGACCCGGTCACCACCCTGCCTGCCAGCCGGGCCACATCGCAGACTGGGCGATCCGCAGAGCCCCTCGGCGGACTTCCGATGGCAGGTCACCGCTGCCGGCGGTGACCACCAGGGGCCCCTCGATGGCCTCGTCGTCCAGGTGCACTGAGAGCACCTCGCCGGATTCGACCTCCACCTCTGCCACGAGCGGGACCTTGTAGTGGACGTAGACACTCATCGAGTCCTCCTTGGTCAGGTCAGCCGATGATCGCTCGAGAGCGCTCCACTCGAGCGAACATAAGAAGGTGGACGCATCGCCGCGCAGGTACCGGTTCAGCATCACCGTCGACGTGGAGCCTGACCATCCCGCGCACGAGGACCCTGAATGGGTTGCCGACGCCGCCTGGGGCTCGCTCACCAACGAGTACGGGCTACGAGCCAGCTATGGATCAGTCGAGGAGCTCCCGGCGGACGATCCGATCTGACCAGCGGCCATTGAGCTCGGTCCGGCACCGTTCACGCGCCTGCCAGCCTCATCCTGCGATGCGGCAGAGCGGGTCCCGGGACGAAGGTGCACCGGGACCCGCAACCCTCCTGCTACGAGGCCGCTGCGGCCTTGAACTGCTGGGCCTTTGAACCGACCACTCGCTTGACCGACTGCCAGGTGTGATAGCGGTCGGCCATGAAGGCGGTAGTGAGGGCGGTGGGA
>JAFDWA010000364.1 GCA_018268735.1 Actinomycetota bacterium
GGCCCTGGGTCCGCGCTGCGCCGAGCACCACTCCCGAGAGGAGGTCGACCGCGCCGTCGACCTCCTCGGCCGGAACGCCCGCCTCCGCGACGACCCTCGCCACGACGTCCATCATCGTGGCGTGCAGCGCGGCCACCTCGGCACGGGTCGCGTCGTCCATCGACGACAGCGCGTCCATCAACGGGCCGACGAGCTGGTGCTCCGGCGATCGCGCCCACGCGAGGTAGGTCCCTGCCCATCGCTGGAGGCGCACCTCCGGTGGATCGTCGCCGGCGACGGCGCCATCCCATGCTGCGATCGCGTCGGGGACGGAACGACGGAACCACTCGACGAGGAGGTGGCTCTTGTCCGGCACGTAGCGGTACAGCGAGTTGCGGGCGAGCCCGACCTCCGCAGCGATGTCGCCGAGTCCCACCTCGGCGTAGCCACGGTCGATGAACAGTCGGACCGCCGCGTCGAGGACCGCCGCGCGCTGCTGCGCGACGTGCTCGACGATGTTGTCGGCCTTGATGCGCGGCATCGCCTCACCCCTGGGCCATCACGTCGACGGACTCCCCGACGCTGAGTGCCACGTCGTGCACCAACCCGCTCTCCAGGTGCAGGTGGCGATCCGCCACTCGCAGCGGCGCCTGGTCGTGGGCGACGACGAGGGTCGCGATGCCCCGTCGGTGCGCTGCGTCGGCGAGGAGGTCGGAGACGGAGCGGGCACGTGCGGGGTCGAGCGAGGCGGTGGGCTCATCGGCGATGAGCACGCTCGGTGACGCCATGAGCGCCCGGGCGATCCCGACCCGCTGGCGTTCACCACCGGAGAGCTCCGAAGGGAGCTGACCGGCGCGGTCCGCGAGGTCGAGGTCCTCGAGGAGCCCACGGGCCCGCTCACGCACCTCCGACATCCGCTCACGACGGATGTGACCCACGAGCTCGAGCTGCTCGATCGCGGTCAGCGACGGCAGGAGGTTCGCCGACTGGTAGACGAACGCGATGTGCTCGCCGCGCAACGCCGTGCGTGCTCGATCCGACAGCCCCGACGCTGCCGTTCCAGCGATCGTGACCTCACCGGCGTCGGGCCGCCGCAGCAGGCCGGCGACGGTGAGCAGGGTCGACTTGCCGGCTCCCGACTCGCCGGAGATGACGACCAGCTCTCCGGGCTCCACCCGGAGGTCCA
Source organism: Actinomycetota bacterium (assembly GCA_018268735.1). Taxonomy (GTDB): domain Bacteria; phylum Actinomycetota; class Acidimicrobiia; order Acidimicrobiales; family Microtrichaceae; genus Dermatobacter. Next base: position 1,166 of record JAFDWA010000364.1, read on the forward strand.
GGCCGTCGAGCACGACGCGCTCGTCGGGTCCGTCCCGGAAGGCGACCCGGGCACCGGAGATGGCGAGCGGCGCAGCACCGGTCGCGGCAGTTGGACGTGCTGTGGTCGTGGTCATGGTTCAACTCCGAGTGCGATGGCGGGTTCGACCTTGGTGACGCGGCGGAAGGCGACGAGGCTGCCGAGGACGCCCGCGAGGATGAGGGACACGAGCACCGTCGCCACCGCTGCCGGTGACAGCTCCACCGGTGCGGCACCGCTGCTCATCAGGGCGATGAGGGCCGTGCCGACTGCGACGCCGCCGAGCGAGGCGAGCGCCACAAGGATGACCATCTGACTGACCCCGTCGCGCAGCACGTAGAAGTTGCTCGCGCCCATCGCCTTGAGCAGTCCGATCTGGCGTGTCCGCTGGACGCACAGCACGGTGAAGAAGGCACCGATCACGAGTGCGGAGATGACGAGGAGGAACCCTCGGATCAACGACATCGTGGTCGTCTCGGCGGTGAATCCCGGTGAGCCGGCGTATGCCTCGGTCTTGGTGAAGGTCTGGGTGCCCGCCGCTGCGTCGGCTCGGGCCAGCTGGGCGTCGGTCCCACCGGTCAGAGCGATGGCCGAGAAGCGCCCGTCGGACTGCTCGCCGAACTGGACGCGCTGCCAGGTGGCGAGCGACGTGAACGCGATCGGGGCATGCCCGTAGGTGCCGGCGAAGGTGAAGCCGAGGACCGGGAGCTCCACGCCGGAGCCACCCATCGTGTAGCGGTCGCCGACCTTGACGCCCTTGGCCTCGAGCTCGCTGCCAAGGACGATCCCGGGCGGCCCGGCAAGCGCGGCCCGTGCTTCGGGACGGTCGACGAGGAAGCTGTCGGCCGGCACGCCGAAGAGCGCGAGGTCGAGGCTGGGACCGCCGTCGACCGCTGCGGCGTTGACGAAGCTGGCACCGATGGGCGACGTCGTGACGCCGGGGACCTGCTCGAACGCCTTCTGTGCCGGCGCCTGCAGGATCGAGCGGCTGAACGTCGCATCGGAGCCCTTCGCCATGGCGAGGTGCTCGAACGGCAGTGCACGGAGCCCGGAGATGTTGTCGGTGACCAGCCCGGTGGCGAGCCCGGACAGCACGGTCGACAGCAGGGCCACGAGGGCGATCACCACTCCGAGGAGCAGGAACCTCCGAACCCCTCTTCGCAGATCACGTAACGCAAGGAACATCGAGCACTCCTTTGTCGACGATGTGTCGCCATCATAACGACATCCTGTCGGCAAGTAAAGCGGGCTCCCGTCGGGACCCACCTCGGCCGTGCGACCCGGTCCCGCGGTCCATCCGCGTCGGTCGGTAGCTCTTGCCCGCCAGGACATCGTTCCGCTCTTTGGGAGGTGGGCTTGCCGTCGGGA
>JAFDWA010000365.1 GCA_018268735.1 Actinomycetota bacterium
TGGGCTACAAGTTCGAGGGCGGCTGGGGTTCTTGTAGGTGGTGGTCGCTCGGGTGACGTGTGGGCTACAAGTTCGGCGGGGACTTGGGGGTCACGTAGCGTCGGGACGTGAACGTGTCCGACGTCGTCACGGTCGTGATCACCGCGCTGGTGGGTGTCGGCGCCGGAATCCTGTCGGCGCTGCTCGGCGTCGGCGGTGCGGTCATCACGACGCCGGCGGTTCGGGCGCTCGGTGCGACACCGATCCAGGCTGTCGGCTCGACCGTGCCGGCGATCCTTCCGGGTGCGCTGGCCGGGACGCTGCGCTACGCACGTGAGGGCCTCGTCGACTGGAACGCCGCGCTGGGACTCGGCATCTCGGGGTCGGTGGTCGCCGTGGCCGGAGCGCTCGTGTCGGACCGAGTGCCCGGTGGACTGCTCATGGTGCTCACCGCGGTCCTGATGGTGTGGTCGGGCTTCTCGGTCGCCCGGGGTGGTTCCCGCTCCGTGCCCGAGGAGCGTCCACCGGGTCCGGCGACGCTCGCATCCGACGACGACGGCGAGGGAGCGCTCTTCGATGCCTTCGACGGAGTTGAGGCGTTCGACACCGAGGTTGCGCTCGCGCTCGACGATGGGGCTGCGAGCCCGATGGGCGCCGAGCCTGCGCCCCCGCGGGTCCGCCACCCGTTGCCGGCGCTGGTCCTGCTCGGCGCAGCGGCGGGCTTCGTCGCCGGGTTGCTCGGCGTCGGCGGCGGCATCGTCATCATGCCGGTGCTGACCGGTCCGTTGAGGATCCCGATGAAGTCCGCGGTCGCCTCCAGCCTGGTCGCTGTCGCGATCTTCTCGGTGCCGACGCTCGTCACCCACACCCTGCTCGGCCACATCGACTGGACCTACGCACTTCCGCTCATGGTGGGTGTCGTTCCGGGGGCGCGGATCGGTGCCCGCATCACGATCGGCGCCGACGAGCGCACGATCCGCCGACTGTTCGGAGTGCTGATCGTGGTGCTCGCGGTCGTCTACGGCGCATCGGAGCTCATCGCCTGGTGACGACGGGCTCGATTTCTCGTGCTGTGATCGTGACAAGGTGTGTCGTTGAGCACCCCCATATCGAGGGGAGGGGTTGGCCGTAGACTCCCGGCCATGACCGAGCCGTCCACCCCGACCGTCGGCATGGCCGTCGTGCACCTCTTCTTCCGCGTGGGGCCCCAGGCGGCCGCCGCCGAGATCGAGCGCGCGATCGACGACGCCCGCGGACGAGGGGACCAGGTCGTCACTGCGGCGCTCCTCGGGCACAAGGCCGACATCGCGGTGATGGCGTTGTCATCGGACCAGTGGAACCTCCGGCGCCTGCAGACAGCGCTCGTCGCTGCCGGACTGGAGCTCGCCGACAGCTACGTGTCGCTCACGGAGAGCTCTGAGTACGCCGACGGCCTCCCCGAGGAGATGAAGCAGGCACGTCTGCACCCCCAGCTGCCGCCGGAGGGGAAGCCCGTCTTCTGCTTCTACCCGATGTCGAAGCGACGTGAGGCGGGTGCGAACTGGTACCGGCTGGACTTCGAGCGTCGCAAGGAGCTCATGTACGAGCACGGTGCGTCGGGACGGAAGTTCCGCGGTCGGGTGCTGCAGGTCGTGACGGGTTCGACGGGGACCGACGACTACGAGTGGGGTGTGACGTTGTTCTGCGTCCACCCCGACGATGTCAAGGACGTCGTCTACACGATGCGCTACGACGAGGCTTCAGCGGTCTACGGGGAGTTCGGACCGTTCTACGTGGGGATGATCGCCGACGCTGGGACCGTCCTCGGTGAGCTCGGCCTCGGCTGACGACCCCCACCGACCGGACCGTCCGGCGACGGGCACCGGGCCCCCCACCGACGCTGCGGCGCTCGGGACCGCTGCGCTGCCGCCCGTCGCATCGGCGACCTCGACGCTGGCAGGGCGGGAGGTCGGCGACGTCGGAGCGGTCCGCCGCGACGGCGGAGCCTCGGCGTGGGACCGGCCCCCGTGGGCTGCGATCACCGCCGACGAGTCGGGGGTCCCGGCGTCTCGGCGGCGACCTCGGCGACGCGGCCGGTTCGTGGTGATCGGGCTCACCGCCGTGGCGGTCGCTCTGGTGGCGCTGGTCGCTGCGGAGGCGCTCGGACGTTGGATCGTGACCGATCAGGTCGCGACCCGGCTGCGTTCGAGCGGCATCACCGGCGACGTCGATGTGTCGCTCGGCGCCCGATGGCGCCCGGTCGTCCTCCCGGCGCTCCTCGGTGCGGGCATCGATCACCTCAGCGTCCGGATCGTGGGTGGCGAGGTGTCGGGCCTACCGGTCCGTCGGGCTGACTACGAGCTGCGGGGCCTCGACGCCGACGTCTCGGTCCGCCACGGGACCGTCCACGTCCGCTCGATCGATGCGGGCGACGTGAGGATCGAGATCGACCCGTCGGCACTGGAGCCGATCACCGGGACGCCGATGCGCGTCCGGGGCGGCCACTTGGTCGCGGGCCCCGACGCACTCGTCGTCCACCTGGCGGTGCGGGGTGACGCGCTCGTGCTCGACGGTCCG
>JAFDWA010000366.1 GCA_018268735.1 Actinomycetota bacterium
GGTCCGTGCCGCTGCGGAGCGATCCGACCGCGCATCGCTCCTCGGGATACCGGTGCGCCGCCTCGAGGCCCAGATCTGGACCCTGGCGACGGTCCTGTCGTACTGCTCGGTCGTCCTCACTGCGGGTGTGGCCAGCCTGCCGTTCGGTGTGGGACTCGGCCTGTCGGTCCTCTTGCGTGCGTTGGCAGCGTTGGTCGCCGGCCGGATGACGCACCTCGTGGCGATCTCCACCACAGCGGTCGCGCTCGGTGTGCTGGAGACGGGGATCAGGTGGAACACCGGTGAGTCCTGGTTGGTGACCCCGTTCCTTGCAGCGCTGATCGTCGGGAGCCTGCTGCTGGAGCGCAGGGCGACGAGTCGGTCTGAACGTGACGACACCTCGTCGTGGAGGGCGACCGGGGACGTGCGCGACACCCCGCGGTCCTTGGCGCGGCTCGTCGAGGTCCGCATCGCCCGTGTGGTGCTGGGTGTGGTCGTCGCGGTCGTGGCGCTCGGACTGCCGCTGGTGATCGGCACCAACGGTCAGCTGAAGGCAGGAGTGGTCCTCGTGTTCGCGACGATCGGCACCTCGATCGTGGTGCTGACGGGGTGGGCCGGTCAGGTGTCGCTCGGTCAGATGGCGTTCGTCGGTGTGGGCGGGTCGGTCGGGGCATGGATCATGGTCGATCTGGGGTGGGACCCCGCCGTGGCGATGGTCTCCGCCGCCGTCGTCGGTGCGGCTGTTGCGGTCCTCGTGGGCCTGCCGGCGCTCCGCCTCCGTGGCATGTACCTGGCGGTGACGACGTTGGCGCTGTCGCTCGCGGTGTCGGACTGGGTCTTCTCGAACAAGATCGCCGACTGGATCCCTCGTGGCTCCTTCGCGCGCCCCGCCCTGTTCGGACGCATCGACCTCGACAGCCCGCTGCGGACCTACTACCTCGCGCTCGCGGTTCTGGTCGCCGCGGTGGTCGCGCTGCGCGGCATCCGACAGACCCGCACCGGACGGGTGCTCGTCGCGCTGCGCGACAACGAGGCGGGCGCGACGGCGTTCGGGGTCTCCACGACGAGAGCGAAGCTGACGGCGTTCGCGCTGTCGGGCGCGGTCGCTGCGGTCGCCGGGGTGGTGCTCGTGATCAGCCAGGGTGCCTTCCGCGACGTCACCTACGGTCCCGACCAGTCCGTGGACGTCTTCGTGGCGACCGTCATCGGCGGTCTCGGCTCGCTCGTCGGAGCGGTGATCGGGGCGGTGTACCAGCGAGGGGCGTTGTGGCTCCTGCCTGCCCCGTGGTCGTTCCTCGCGACCGGTGCCGGGGTGCTGTTCGTGCTCCTCGGCATGCCAGACGGCCTCGGGGGTTCCGCCTTCAGGGCTCGTGATCGCTTCCTTGCGTGGGCGGGTCGCCGACATGGGGTGACGTCGCTCGCCATCGACCGCACGTCGACGGCCGAGCTCTCGCCCGTGGCTGCCGATGCCGTCGCCATGCGCGATGTCGTGGCTTCGGTGGGTGGTGCTCCTCGCGGATCCGACGGCGACGTCGTGGAAGCCGGTGGGGATCGTACCGAGACGGAGATCCTGAGGTGAGCGGGTCTGCACCGACGTCGACCGATGGGGCGAGGATCACCGCTGAGGACTTCCGTGAGTCGCTGCGAGGGATCATCTCGCCGAGGTCCTGGGCGCGGACCGTCGCACATCCGCTCCATGCGGTCGCGGAGGTCGCCGGCTCCGGTCCGGTGTTCGCGCTGCTCATCCTGTTCGGCCTCAACTGCGTCGACGAGTTGGATCGGACCGGCTTCGGCATCCTCCTGCCGAACGTGCGCGACGCGTTCGGGATGTCCAACACCGGCATCCTCACGCTGGTCGCGTTGACGTTGCTCGGTGCCTTCCTCATGCAGATGCCGATCGCGGTGTGGGCCGACCGGGGCAACCGGGTGCTCATCACGCTGCTCGGGGCGGCGACCTGGGCGGCCTTCTCCGTGATGACGGGGCTGTCCACGGCGATCTGGATGCTGATCGTCGCGCGGGCAGGAGCCGGGATCGGTCGTGCGGTCGTCGATCCGACCCACTCGTCGCTGCTGTCGGACTGGTTCCCCGTCGACCGCCGACCTGCGGTGTTCAGCCTCCACCGTGCGGCGAACGTCCTCGGTCAGTTCCTCGGGCCGCTGCTCGCCGGGGCGATCGCCTACCTGACCGACTGGCGTGTGCCGTTCCTCGTGTTCGCTGTGCCGACCGTGCTGCTGGTCATCGCCGGAACGCGGATGAAGGAGCCGATCCGCGGCGCCCAGGAGCGTGCCGCGGCAGGAGCGTCGGCAGAGGTGGTCGAGACGGAGGAGCCGGTTCCCAGCTTCGCCGAGGCGTGGCGGCTGCTCTGGAAGATCGAGGTGCTCCGTCGCATCTGGTACGCCGTGCCGTTCCTCGCGGTGTCGCTGATCGGCTTCGTGTCGCTCGCCAGCCTGCTCTACTCCGACGTGTACCGACTCGACGAGCTGCAGCGCGGCTACCTGGCGGCGGTGGTCGAGCCGTTCCAGCTCATCGGCCTCGCAATCGGTGC